>CALGKS010000087.1 GCA_937930475.1 uncultured Collinsella sp.
CGATCGGTCACGCCATCTTTTTGCACGTACACGTCCACATAGCTGCCCACGCCCGTGGCGCCGCCGACCGAGTGCTCGGCATCGACCGCCACCGAAACGGCAACCTTGCCTTTAGGCACCTCGAGCTTGTGGCTCTCGGCCTTGGTGTAGACATTGCAAATCACGGCGTTTTTGGGAATGCGTGAGGTCGTCACGTCGCCGCGCACCTGACGCAGCTCGGTCGCCGCATCGCGCGGCAACAGACTCGCCAGCCATTCCTGAGTTATGACATTAGTCTCGTCGAGGGTCTCGCCCGCATCGATATCGCGCGCCGCGACGCACACCTCAACGCGGTCGCCGCCGTATTTTGCCAAAGTCTCGGCCTGGGCCCGCTCGGCTTGCGAGCGGATCGACGAGCCGTAGACCATGCAGAGCGCCGCGGCAAGCACGCCCGCGACCAGACTGATGGCGATGCGCTTGCTCTTGTTCACGGCCGCTCCTCTCATGGCGGTGCCGGGCAAATGCCCGTACCACCATTGTCTGGGCGACCAGGACGCAAAGCGGCGCAATCGCAATCTTGGTTTTACGTGTCAAACCAATTGCTGACCAAAAGCTGACCAGCCCGTCAAGCTCGTGGCAAGGTTTTGGTCAGAACGTCGGCAAAACGCATATTTCGAGGCGCTTTGGCAGCAAAAAAGCCGCCTCCCAAGCAGTTAGGAGACGGCTGTCATAGGAAAGTTCAATTACAGATGGACATCGGGATCGAGCATTTGGGCACTCACGCGCATGGATGACGCCAGGTTTTGGAACGTCTCCAGACGCAGGCTGTCGATCTGTCCCGCGTCCTCGGCCTCGCGAACGGCACAACCCGGCTCGTGAGTGTGCGTGCAATCGCCAAACCGGCACGCACGCGACGCCTCGACGATCTCGGGGAAGGCACGCGCCAGGCCCCGCTCATGCCCCACAAGCGGCAGGCTGCGCAGGCCCGGGGCATCGGCGATCACGCCGGCGTCGCCCGGCAGCGCCACCATCACGCGCGCAACCGTGGTGTGGCGACCTTGGTCATCACGCTCGCGCACGCCGCCAGTGGCCAGCGCATCGTGGCCCAGCAGCGCATTGAGCAGCGTTGACTTGCCGGCGCCCGACTCGCCCAAGATCATGGCACAGCTCCCAGCCGGTACGCAGGCGCGCACCTCGTCCAGGCCGAGGCCCTCGGCAGAA
The DNA here is from genome assembly GCA_937930475.1 of uncultured Collinsella sp. GTDB lineage: Bacteria > Actinomycetota > Coriobacteriia > Coriobacteriales > Coriobacteriaceae > Collinsella. Next base: position 1,201 of record CALGKS010000087.1, read on the forward strand.
GACGTCACGATCACGCGCACGTCCGGACCCACCAGACGGCGCACGCGGTCCAGATCGCGCTCGAGCTCATCGGCCTCGCAGCGGTCGGCCTTGGTGAGCACCACCACCGGCTCGGCATCGCAATCGAGCGCCAACACCAGTGAGCGCGCCACGCGATCGAGCAGCACCTCGCCGGCGCCGAGCGCCTGCACGATCAGCACGCTGTCAACGTTGGAGCAGAGCACCTGGCGCTCACCGCGGGCACGGCCACGCCAACGCTCAAAGCTCGTACGGCGCGGCAGTACGCACTCGATCACGCCCATGTCGTGTCCGGGAGCACGGCGAACCGCCACGCGGTCGCCCACGGCGGGCAGCAAGACCTCGTCCTCGCCACGCGACTTGGCAAACCCTACGGCATGCTCGGCACGAAACGTGTCATCGGCAGTTGCCACCAGCGGAAACCCGCGGTCCAGGCGCACCACGGCACCGAGCTGCATCTGCTCGGGCTCCTCGGCCTGCGCGCAAAAGTCGTCAAATGCAGCCTGCTGAGCCGCATCGACCGGCAGGTCATCGAACGCCGGAACATCCTGCAACGCGTCAAGCCCCGGTACACTCGCCAGCAACTCCTCAGCAGATGCAGGGGCTTCGGTCGCGAGCTTCCGACGACGGTCGCGCTTAGCCCGCGCCCCCGTCGTCTTTTTCTTCGCCTTAGCCTTAGCCTTGCCCACAAATGCCTCCCAGCACCATAAATCACAACTGAGCAGGTATTTTACCCATAAAAAAGAGTCGGTCGAGCAACTGCTCGGCCGACTCACACACTTTCCCTCAGCTTATGGCTCTGAGAGGCTATCCGAAGGCCCGCCCGCCGGGAGGGGTTTCTTCTGAGCGATCCCGCAGCGCGAAGCGCGAGGACCAGCAAAGAAGAAACCCCGCAGGCGGTCGGGCCGGTGGGAAGGATGGCCTTTCGACCTACTCTTTCTCCACTGCGCGCATGATCGCCTTGTAGATCTCCATCAGCGGAATGATCAGGAAGGCAAGGCCCAAGGCGGCGATAACGCCCTTAAGCTCAAGCGTCACAGGACCAAAGAACATCTCGGCAAGCGTCGGCTGCACGGTTACGATCACCGTCAGCACCAGCGCCAGCGCGGCCGAAGCCCACAGCCACTTGTTCTGCTTCTTCATGGTGAACAGCGACGCACGACGGCTGCGCATATTGAAGCAGTGGAAAATCTCGACCATGTTGAGCGTGATGAACGCCATCATCACGCCTTCCTCGTCGGCATTGCCGGCGATCATATCGGCGATGTGGATGTAGCCCATGTCAAAGTACACGCCCACAAAGAAGCTCGCCAACACCAGCACGGTGATGATCAGGCCCTGGACCACGCAGTCCAGGCCCATGTGACCGGCAAAGACGCCGTCCTTGGCGTTGCGCGGCTTGCGCTTCATGATGTCGCCCTCGGCGTCCTCCATGCCCAGCGCGAGCGCGGGGAAGCAGTCGGTGACCAGGTTCACCCACAGCAGCTGCACCGGCTGGAAGATAGTAAAGCCGATGAGCGTGGCGATAAACACCGAGAAGACCTCGGCAAGGTTGGCCGAAAGCAGGAACTGGATGACCTTGCGGATGTTGTCGTAGATGCGACGGCCCTCTTCGCAGGCGCCGATGATGGTGGCGAAGTTGTCGTCGGCGAGCACCATATCAGCGACGTTCTTGGTGACGTCGGTACCGGTGATGCCCATACCGACGCCGATGTCGGCGCGCTTGATGGACGGGGCGTCGTTGACGCCGTCGCCCGTCATGGCAACGATCTGGTCGCGCGACTTCCAAGCCTCGACGATGCGGGTCTTGTGCTCGGGCTGGACGCGAGCGTATACGCCGTAATCCTCGATGTGCGCGTCGAGCTCCTCGTCGCTCATGCGATCGAGGTCGGCGCCGGTAATGGCATGGCTGCGATCGGCGACGATGCCCAACTGCTTGGCAATGGCCACGGCGGTGTCGATATGGTCGCCCGTGATCATGACGGTGCGAATACCGGCGTCGTGCGCCTCGCGGATAGCGTCGGCCACCTCGGGACGGACCGGGTCGATCATGCCGGACAGGCCGCAGAAGACCAGGTCGTGCTCGAGCGCAGCGGGGCTGCAGTCGGCGGGAACCTCGGTGTAGGTGCGGCTCGCCAGCGCCAGCACGCGCAGGGCCTCGTCGGCCATGGCCTTGTTGGCAGCCACGAGCTCGGCGCGGCGCTCCTCGGTCAGGGGGACGACCTTATCGCCCTCGTAGATATGGGTGCACAGGCCGATCACCACGTCGGGCGCGCCCTTGGTGTACTGCTCGTACTCGCCGTCCAGGGTCTCGACGACCACGGACATCATCTTACGGCCCGAGTCGAACGGGGCCTCGCCCACGCGCGGGTGCTCGGCAGTCAGGCCAGTAAGACCAGCCTTGCCGGCATCGTTGACGAGTGCGCACTCGGTCGGCTCGCCCACGGCCTCGCCCAGCTCCTCGTCCCACTGGGCATCGGAGCACAGCGCCATGCCGGCCAAGAACTTTTCCTTGGGCGCAGCGAGCTCGTGCTTGACGACGGTCATCTTGTTCTGGGTAAGCGTGCCGGTCTTGTCCGAGCAGATGGTCTGCGTGCAGCCGAGCGTCTCGACAGCAGAAAGCTTACGGATGATTGCCTGACGCTTGGCCATCTTGGTCACGCCGAGCGAAAGGACGATGGTCACGACGGCGACCAGGCCCTCGGGGATGGCGGCGACGGCGAGCGAGACGGCGACCATAAAGGTGTCGAGCAGGGCAGTCGGGTCGGTAAGGACGTTACCCACGCCGTGACGGATGATGTCGACGCCAAAGATCACGACGCAGATGACGATAACCATGATGGTGAGGATGCGGCTGAGCTCGGCGAGCTTCACCTGCAGCGGCGTGAGCTCTTCCTTGGCCTCGGCAAGAGCGCCGGCAATCTTGCCCATCTCGGTGTTCATGCCGGTGCCGACCACGACAGCGCGACCGCGGCCGTACACCACGGTGGAGCCCATGTAGCACATGTTCTTGCGGTCGCCGAGCGGCACGTCATCGGTGCCCGCAGCAAGCTCGATCACGTTGGCGTGCTTCTCGACCGGCACGGACTCGCCGGTCAGCGCGGCCTCTTCGATCTTCATTGTGGCACTCTCGAGGACGCGGCAGTCAGCCGGGACGGAGTCGCCCGCCTCGAGCATGATCACGTCGCCGGGCACGAGCTCGGCGCTCGGCAGGTGCACGAGCTTGCCGTCGCGCAGCACCTTGGACTGCGCCGCGCTCATTTCCTGCAGGGCCTCGAGGGCCTGCTCGCTCTTGGCTTCCTGGACCACGCCCAGCACCGAGTTGACGATAACGACGAACATGATAATGGCGACGTCGGCAAAATCGGGCTCGCCCTTGACCATGCCCGTAAGTGCGCTGATAACGGCGGCAACGATCAGCATGATGACCATAGGGTCGGCCATCTGCTCAAAGAAGCGCTTCCACAGCGGCGTCTTCTCGGCTTCCTCAAGCTTGTTAGGGCCTGTCTTGGCAAGGCGCGACGACGCCTCGTCGTTGCTCAGGCCGAGGTTCTCATCGACACCTTGGTCGCTGAGCACCTCCGCCGCGGCGGACAGGTATTCCTTTTGCATATAGAGTCCCCTCCTGGGATTCGGGCCACTCAGCAGATTGATGCCCGATCATAATTCCCAGGAGAAGGGCAAGGGCTCATCAAGGCTGCCGTGCTGAGCGGCAGTTGATAGTGGAGCTATGGTACCCCAAAGCGACGCGTCTAGCCAAAACATTCCATCTGGAAACACGGCACAGGCGCAACGGTGCAGACAGTGTGATGCTCAAGATTGATAAAACGTTTTTTCTTCGGCGCATCATCGAACTAAAATATCGCCCAGATAGCAGCGGTTAGAACGGTTGGTAAAGTTTTTGCATATACCGTTTTTCCGCAAAAAATGAACTTCTAATTCGGCATACGGTCGATTTTTTGGGGTATTCGGTCGGCATTTCGTTATAATCATCTCAGTTTTATTTCTTATGGTTTATCTATCAGCGCAAGACGATGTCAGATGGAGGTCTGAATGTACAAGCGCACCAAGATTGTATGCACCATGGGTCCCGCCTGCGATAGCGACGAGACCATCCGCGAGATGATCAAGGCGGGCATGAACGTCGCCCGTTTTAACTTCTCGCACGGCTCCTACGACGAGCACCACGGTCGCATCGAGCGCGTCCGCCGTATTTCCAAGGAGCTCGGCATGCCCGTCGGCATCCTGCTCGACACCAAGGGCCCCGAGGTCCGCACCGGCCTTTTGGTCGATGGCAAGAAGGTTGCCGTCAAGACCGGCGACAAGATCGTCGTCACCGCTCAGCCCACGTCCGAGGATTTCCACGGCACCGCTGAGCACATCTCCCTCGACTACCTGGCTCTGCCCTCCGAGGTCGAGAAGGGCTCCCTCATCCTGATCGATGACGGCCTGGTTGCCCTCGAGGTCGAGTCCGTCGACGGCCAGGACATGACCTGCGTCGTTAAGAACGACGGCCTGATCGGCGAGCGCAAGGGCGTCAACATGCCCAACGTCAACATCTCGCTGCCCGCCATCACCGAGCGCGATCGTCAGGACATCCTCTTTGGCCTGACCGAGAACATCGACTACATCGCCGCTTCCTTCATCCGTGACGGCGAGTCCGTCCGCGGCATCCGCGAGCTTTGCCGCGAGAACGGCGGCGAGCACGTGACGATCTTCCCGAAGATCGAGTGCGCCCTGGGCGTCGAGAACTTCGACGAGATCCTCGAGGCTTCCGATGGCATCATGGTCGCCCGTGGCGACCTGGGCATCGAGATCAAGCCCGAGCTCGTTCCGCACATCCAGAAGGAGATCATCGCCAAGTGCAACGCGGCCTACAAGCCCGTTATCACCGCTACGCAGATGCTCGACTCCATGCAGCAGAACCCGCGCCCGACGCGCGCCGAGGTTGCCGATGTTGCTAACGCCATTTACGACGGCACCGACGCCGTTATGCTGTCCGGCGAGTCCGCTGCCGGTAAGTACCCGGTCGAGGCCGTCAAGATGCAGGCCAGCATTGCTCTCGAGACCGAGAAGTACCTCCCGGCTCACGCTCCGCTCGAGGTTCCGGCCGACGCCCACGGCACCCGCGTCGTCAACAACGTTGTGGGTATGTCCGCTGTGAACATGGCCACCACCGTTGGCGCCAAGTGCATCACCGTGCCGACGACCACCGGTCGCACCGCTCGCCTGATCTCGCACTTCCGTCCCAACATGCCGATCTGCGCGTTCTCCCGCCACGAGTGGGCCGTCCAGCAGATGATCATGTACTGGGGCGTTATCCCGCACCAGGCCGAGATCACCCAGGGCACCGTCAACGGCACGATCGTCAAGGCGATCGAGACCGCTAAGGAGCTCGGCTACGTTGAGGCCGGCGATCTGACCGTCGCCACCGCCGGCGATCCCCGCATGAGCGTCCAGCTCGAGGACAAGGTCTCCTCGACCAACGTCGCTTACGTCGCTCAGGTGCGCTAAATCGCACTTGCAA
>CALGKS010000088.1 GCA_937930475.1 uncultured Collinsella sp.
CGCAAAAACGGTGAACAGGCCAGCACTTCCTCGGGCCGAGGATTGCGATTTCCCGGTGGGCGACACTTAAGCACGTTGGCAATGTAGACGTCTTCGCGCTTGAGGCCAGCCAGCGACAGTATGCCGTTGAGATCTTCGCCCGCCGCCCCCACAAACGGCTCGCCTTGCAGATCCTCGTTACGCCCCGGCGCCTCGCCGATAAACATGACGCGGGCGTGGGGGTTTCCCACGCCAAACACGATGTTATGGCGCGACTGATAGAGCTGGCAGAGATGGCAGTCGCCTAAAACAGCCTCAATCTCCTCGAGCGCAACCTCGCGCGGCGCCTGGTGACTATGTCCGGGGATGTGCATGACGCCCATGGCGGCTCCTACACGTAGATCTTGTCGAGACGCATGCCAAAGCCACAGGCGACCTCGTAGTTAATCGTGCCGCGCAGTCGGGCCATCTCGTCCATAGTGATCTCGGCATCGCCATCGCGGCCGACAATGATCATCTCGTCGCCATACTCGGCCTCGGGAATCTCATGTGCCGGGTTGGACTGAATGGCGACCATAAACTGGTCCATGCAGATGTTACCCACCTGACGCACACGTTCACCGCGATACAGCACGTCCATACGATTGGAGAGCGTACGAGAAAGACCGTCGGCATATCCAATCGGCAGCGTGCATATCTGAACGCGTGTGCGCGGCACGCGGTAGGTAAATCCGTAGCCCACGCCTTCGCCCATCGCAGGATGTGCCACACGCGTCACACGAGCGTGAACGCTCATGACGGGGTCCAGCTGCATTACGCGGCTGCTCAGCTCGCACGGCTGCATGCCGTACAAGCCAACGCCAGCGCGAATCATATCAAAATGCATCGAGGGATCGAGCATCGAGGACGGCGTGTTGGCGCAGTGCACGATACCGCACTCAAAACCCGCGTCCTTAATGGCCTGAACGGCCTCGGTAAAGCGTTGGCACTGCAGTTTGTAGTCCCAACCCGAAGGTTCATCGGCCGTGGCGAAGTGCGTAAAGACGCCATCACACTGGATACCGCGATGGAAGCTAATACCACGAACAAAGTCGAGCACCTGCGTGTAGTGAACACCGATGCGGTTCATGCCCGTCTCGATGGCTAGATGGTACTTGCCCACCTTGCCTGCAGCGACAGCGCACTCGCCATAGGCAAGGGCGAAATCTGACGTATAGACCGAAGGCATAATGTCAAACTCAAGCAGTGTGGGGATAGCCTCGATAGGCGGCTCGCTCAAGATCAGGATGGGCTTGGTAATTCCGTCCCGACGTAGCTCAACACCCTCGCTGACCGTCGCTACCGCGAACATGTCGGCTCCGGCCGAGTACATGATTTTGGCGCACTCAACGGCACCATGGCCATAGGCATCGGCCTTGACCACGCAGCACAGTCGCTGACGTGAATCGAGCAGGTTCTTGTAAGCCCTCGTGTTGCGGCGAAGCGCCCCGCGGTCAATCTCAACCCAGGACCAGCGCGTCAAATCGGCTTTATTCATGATTAGTCATCCGACCCTTCGTCCATGATTCCCAGATCATCGAGTGCGTCCTTTGCCGCCAATTCCATGGCAGGACCGATCAAGTCGATCAGATCGGTCGCAATAACACTCTTCTCACCGTACTCCGTCGCCGCGGCAAAACCCGCGTAACTGTGAAGCGCAACGGCATACGAATACAGTAGCTCCCAGCGATCCATCTCATCACGCATGGTAGCCAGTGTGCCAGCCAAAATGCCCGCAAGAACATCGCCCGAACCGGCAGTCGCCAACGACGCCGGACCCGAGAGCGGCAAAAGCACGCGCTCAACGCCACAGATAGCCGTCGTCGGCCCCTTGGCAATAACCACGAGATTGTCGGAGCCAGCAGCCCAGACAACCTTCTGCGCGGCCGCGATTGCAGTCCCCAGATCGTTAACCTCGTCACCGGCAACCAAGCGCGAAAGCTCGCGATAGTGTGGCGTCATGACGAGCGGCTGCTCACGGCGGTACATCTCAGGATTGCTATCGATACCGTCGATAGCAATCTTAGAAAGGCAGTTGAGCGCATCGGCATCAAGGATCAGCGGCACATCAAGCTCCAACAAGCCCGAAACCACCTGCATGGCACCGGCAGACGTTGTCATGCCGGGACCGCACAGTACGCAGCTGTACTTCTTTGCAATCTCGCACACGGTCATACGCGCAGCGGCGCCAAAAGAGCCGCGGGAATCGGACGGAATAGCAAAAACCGGAATCGAGGGAAGTGCCATACGAATAAGATTGGCACACGCATCAGGCGTCGCGACAGCCACATAGCCGGCACCCGCGCGGGCAGCAGACTTGGCGGCCATAATGGCAGCGCCAGGATACTGCGCCGAGCCGGCAACAATAAGGACGGAGCCGCGAGAATACTTATCGATATTCGTGGGTAGCGGAGCAAAGAAATCCACAAGGTCACCGGGCTCGACAATCTCGGCAGCATGGTCGACATCATCGATGACCTCATCAAGGCGATCATAGAGGCCACCGCACACCAGATCACCGGCGTACTCTGGGCCATCAGCGCTGTAGAGGCCAATTTTGGGCGTGATCATCGTGACCGTGCGCTCGGCACGAATGCAGTCGTCGTCGACAACACCGGTCTCGGCATTCAGACCCGAAGGAACATCAATGGACACCACATGGTCGGCGCAGTCGTTAACTGTCGGAATCCAGATGGAGAACGGTGCACGCAAGTCACCGTGGAAACCGGTACCAAAAATAGCGTCAACAACAACGTCGGCCTTATCGATCAAAACCTCAAGCTCATCTCGTGAGGGACCGACGCACACATGTACGTCACGACCGGCGGTACGGCGGGCAACATGGCGAGCCAGAGCGGCAGGAATCTCATCCGGCTCAACCGGAGACACGATGTCCACGTCAACGCCCTTGTGACTCAAGATATCAGCCGCGACCCAGCCATCGCCACCGTTGTTGCCAAAACCGACCAGAACAAGGACGCGATCGGGATTGAGTTTTAGAATTTCACTAGCAGCAAACTCACCCGCCAGTTCCATAAGCTCGGCCTTCGAAGTTCCTTCGCGTTCGATAATATCTTCGAGGCGAACGACTTCCTCGGTACTCAAAACCGGTTTCATCTATGCTCCTAGCGTATCTTGCGAAGCATCGCCCTGGTGCTCCGTCAAAGCTGAATTTTGCAGTTGCTCAAGCTCATCTAAAACCGAGCGAGCCTCTTTATAAGTTTGTGCAACGCGTTCCTTGGTGCTCACCTTTTCTTCCTTAGGCTTTGGTCGAGCATCCTCGGTGATCGCAATGGCATTGGCTACGGCCAGATCACCCGTCAAAGTAATGGAGAGCGCAACTTCAACGACACCCAACTCTTGAGCAATCTCGAGCGCTCGACCCGAAAGCAC
>CALGKS010000089.1 GCA_937930475.1 uncultured Collinsella sp.
TAGCAACGCGGCGCGTACGCTTGGGCTTTGCGGGCGCGGCATCCTCGCCAGCGGAAGAAGCAGCAGACACGGCCTTCTCGGCTGCAGCGGGTGCTGGTGCCGGGGCAGCCTTGGGCGCCTCGGCGGCCGAAGTCTGAGACGGTGCGGGCATCGCGACCTGGTCCGACGCAACCGGTGCAGCGGGAGCGGTTTGCGCCGTCGTTATTTCGTTTTCTTGCTGTTGATCAGACACAGTGTTTGCTCAACTTTCTTTTCAAGCCCTGTGATCACATGCTCCCTGCATATACCTTCAGGGCGGCTAAACAGTCTAGCTCCGTCAAAAAGCGACGGACATCATTGATCTGTATCGAGATGATTGCGTTAAATACGCATCGTTAGTGTAACACAACCGCCACCACCTGCAAGTTAGTCATTGGGGACGTTCTTAAACGACTAGTCAAAAGGGACACCCTTTACTTTTCCGTCCTCAAATCAAACCGCCACCGCCAAAAACTATGCCGGTTTACTACGATGGATCACGAATCCCCAACCAGGCAACGATATGCAACATCAAAACCGCAGGTAGACAGCTTGCTATCAATCGGAAAGATGCGGTGTGGTTAACCATTGCCGTTTTATCGTAGTAAACCGGTATAGTTGAGTTTTTGTAGCATTTTCCAACACACCAAAAAGCCCTGCCAAACGCAAAAAGCCCGACCTCCGCATGGAGATCGGGCTTATAAGGCTCATCAAAGCCAAGCCTGCGCAGTCAAATGACCCGTAAATTACATCTGCTCGGGTGCGGAAACGCCAACGAGGGTGAGCACCAGGGCGAGCGTCACGCGAACGGCGTCGCAAGCGGCCAGACGGGCGCGCGAAAGCTCGGGGTCGACGGGACGGCCCTCGCTCGGCAGCACCTGGCAGGCAGCGTAGAAGCTGTGGAAGTCGCCGGCGAGCTCCTCGGCAAAGTGCGTCAGGCGGAACGGAGCACGATCGCGAGCGCAGCTACCGATGAGGTCGGTGAGCTCGTTGAGCTTGCGCGACAGGGCGAGCTCGGTCGGGTCGGTCAGCAGCGAGTAATCGACGTTCTCGCCAATGGCCTTCTCGGCGACGGCCTTCATGCCCATCTCGGCGGCCTGCTCGGCGGTAACATCGGCGGCACGGCGCAGGATGGAGCACACGCGGGCGTGAGCATACTGCACGTAGTACACAGGGTTGGAGTTGTCGCGCTTCTTAACGGCCTCGATGTCGAAGTCGACCATCTGGTTGGAGCTCTTGGAGATGAGCGTGTAGCGGGCGGCGTCAGAGCCGACCTCGTCGACGAGCTCCTGCAGGGTCACCATGGTGCCCTTGCGCTTGGACATGCGGACGGGCTTGCCGTTGCGCAGCAGGTTGACGAGCTGGCCCAGCAGAACCTCGAACTTGCCAGGGTAACCAAGAGCGTCGCAGACGCAGCGGACGCGCTCGATGTAGCCGTGGTGGTCGGCACCCCAGATGTCGATGACGTGGTCGACGCGCTGGAACTTGTCCCAGTGATAGGCAACGTCGGAGGCGAAGTAGGTGTACTCGCCGTCGGACTTGATCAGGACGCGGTCCTTGTCGTCGCCCAGGTCGGTGGAGCGGAACCACAGGGCGCCGTCCTTGGTGTAGAGGTAGCCCATCTTGTCGAGCTTCTCGAAAGCGCGGTCGACGGCGGAGGTGCCGGCGGTCTCGCCCTCGGTGTCCTTCACGTACAGCGAGCGCTCGGAGTACCAACGATCGAAGTCGCAGTTGACGGCGTGGCAGAGGTCGCGCATGTTGTCGACCATCTTCACGTAACCGCGCTCACGGAAGCTCTCCATGCGCTCCTGCGGATCGGCCTCGACCCACTTGTCGCCGTCGGTGCGCCAGAACTCGGCGGCCTCGTCGATGATGTAGTCGCCACCGTAGGAGTCCTTGCCCAGGGTCTCGGCAAAGTTGTCCTGGTAGGGATGGGTCTCGGGATGCTCGTCGTTCTCGTCGGCGACAAAGGCGTCGCGGTCGGCGATCAGAATCTTGTGGGCCTCGTCGATATCCACGCCCTGCTTGGCGATGATGTCGGCAAGCTGCATGTAGCGCGTGCTGATGGAGTTGCCGAAGGTGTTCATCTGAGAGCCGTGGTCGTTGATGTAGAACTCACGCTGGATGTCGTAGCCGGCGTGAACCATAACGCGGCAGAGCGAATCGCCCAGAGCGGCCCAACGGCCGTGACCGATGTGCATGGGGCCGACAGGGTTGGCGGAAACGAACTCGACCTGGGTCTTCAGGCCGCCGCCCACGTTGGACTTAGCGAAGTCCATGCCCTTCTCGCGGGCTTCGCCAAAGATGGCGTTCTTGACGGCGACGGAGAGGTAGAAGTTGATGAAGCCGGGGCCTGCGATCTCGACCTTCTCGATCGCGGGGTCCTCGGGCATATGGGCAACGACGGCCTCGGCGATCTTGCGCGGGGCGCAGTGAGCCAGCTTGGCGGACTTCAGGGCCATGGTGGAGGTCCACTCGCCATGAGAAGTATCAGCCGGTCGCTCGATAGCGCAATCGTCAAGTTCAAATGCGGAAAGGTCGCCGGCCTCCTGGGCCGCAGCAAGCGCAGCGCGTAGCAGCTCTTCAATCTTCTCGGGCATAGATCCTCCTTGTGTTAAAGCCCCCGAGCTCTTGGTCACTCGTAGGGCAAAAGCCAGAGTTTGTAGTACTCTATCACAAGCGACGCACACTGTCGCAGGGTAAAGCTAATAGATATTGCATATGCACAAAAATGACTACCGCTCCTGCGCGGCAGTACAAAGTTGGCGGTTTGCCTGCAGATTATGCACGCGTTGGAACTGCATAAACATATGAATGGGCGGCGCATTTTATCGAATACTCTTACCTATCGGAGTTGTGTGCTTTTCCTGCATAAAGTAAGGGTTTACGCACGTCAGCGTGGTATTCTTAACATACGTGAATTCGTATAAGTTGGAGGTAGCATGTTCTCAATCGGTCAACACGTCATTCATCCGGGTCAGGGAGTCTGCACCGTCGTCGGTTTTAGGGACGACACGCCGCAGCCCATGCTGTTGCTCGAGACCAAGCAAGGACATGCGCAGACGATCCTTATGTACCCCGTGGCGCAGGCCGACCGTTTGCATGCCGCCATCTCCCAGCAAGATGCCGAACACCTGCTGAGCCACTACGACGAGTTGGAGTGCGACACCTTTACCGAGCGCAACAGCTCGCTGGAGGAGACGCACTTTAAGCAGCAGCTCAAGCTGGGTGCGCCCGAGACGGTCCGCGTGGCAAAGACCATGATGCACCGCATTCGCCAGGCCGAGGAAGCAGATAAAAAGCCCAGCTCTTACTACATGCGCGTACTCAAGGAAGCCAAGCGCCGCTCCATCGAGGAGTTCGCCGTGGCCCTGGGCGTCACCGAGGAGGACGCCGAAGCCCGTCTAGCCCAAGCTGCCCTCAACTAACCTGCCAAAAAGGGACAGGTTTATTTTGGCAGGTTTTATCTGGCCAAACGTCGATAAATAAAACAAAACGACCGGACGTTCCGTTAACCTTGGGAGCGCCCGGTCGTTTTCTATTGTTTGTTCAGAGACGCGGGCCTCCATTTGCGCCTTTCACCAAGATCAATGCGACCGTCCCAAACAGCGGGAACCGTGTCGAGCGACCCGCTCGCCTTGCTCAATTACCATTAAAAAGTATCAGATCGAAAATGCAATAACATTTCGGCAGGTAGCAGCTATAGTCGGTGAACTGAATCTCGACAACCGAAGCCTCCTAATGAGGTATCTTCAGCCCATCCAAGCTAGAGGAGGGACCATGC
>CALGKS010000090.1 GCA_937930475.1 uncultured Collinsella sp.
CGGCTTGTGCTAGACTTCTAGTCTCACGGGGGCGTGGCGGAATTGGCATACGCAGGAGACTTAAAATCTCTCGCCGCAAGGATTGTGGGTTCGAGTCCCACCGCCCCTACCATTTGGCTTTTACGGGCCCGTGTCCCCTGGGGATGCGGGCTTGTTTCTTTTGGACGCCGGCGAGGACGCCGGCAGGCGGCCGAAGCCGGTGCGTATTTGCGCAGCAAATACGCGGACGTCCCACCGCCCCTACCACGTATTGTTTACGAGCCCGTGTCCCCTGGGGATGCGGGCCCGTTTCTTGTGGATGCCGGTGGACTTTAGAAGTTGCGGTGGAATAGTTCCTGTTTTGACTGGTTACCAGCCCATTTAAGAACTATTTCACCGCAACTTAGATTGGCATTCCCACATTTTTCGATGGAAAAATGTGGTTGTCTCACACATTTTCCGATGGAAAAACGTGGTTGTCTCGCACATTTTCCAAAGGAAACGCCCAAATGGCCTTATACTAGCCAAGAGAGTTGGGAGGCAATATGCAGCGACAGCTTATGAGTGAACTTATCGCTTGGAAATCAAGGGCGAATCGCAAACCCCTCTTGCTCAAAGGAGCCCGCCAGACAGGAAAGACTTGGCTTCTTAACGAATTCGCGAGCCAACAGTATCGAAACGTCATTCGTTTTGACTTTATGCTCGAGCCGAGCGCACGCTCGCTGTTCGATGGAGACCTCGACCCCAAGCGCATCATCTCCCAGATAGAGCTTCTTCGCGGGCGAACCGTAACGCCGGCAGACACGCTCATCATCTTTGACGAGATCCAAGAGGCGCCGCGCGGCATCACCTCGCTCAAGTACTTCAACGAGCTTGCGCCCGAATACCATATCGTCGCAGCCGGCTCCTATATGGGCCTCGCGCTCCGGCGCGAAAACGAGTCATTTCCCGTCGGCAAAATCGACCAGCTCACCATGCGTCCCATGGGGTTTACCGAGTTCGTTCGCGCCGTCGATGGCGACCCGCTCGCCGACGCCATCCTTGCCGCAGACATGAATCTTCTGGCAAACGTTACCGAAAAGCTCGAGCACTTGCTCAAGGAATACCTCGTTGTCGGCGGCATGCCCGAAGTCGTCTCCGCCTTCGCCGCGACCCGCGATTTTATCGAAGCCCGCAGGCTTCAGCAACAAATCATCGAGGCTTACGAATCCGATTTTGGCAAACATGCGCCCGCCCGCATCGTCGAGCGCATGAGGCTGGTTTGGAAATCCCTCCCCGGCCAGCTTGCAAAGGAAAATAAAAAGTTCATCTACGGAGCCCTTCGCCCCGGGGCGCGCGCACGCGATTTTGAAGAGAGCCTCCAGTGGCTCATGGATTACGGAATCGTTCATAAGGTGCCGCGCGTTTCCGCTCTCAGGGCACCGCTTTCGAGCTATGAGGACCTCTCGGGCTTCAAGCTGTTTTGCATCGACACTGGCATCCTCGGCGCGCTCTCCAACCTCCCACCGACCATCGTCCTAAACGGATCCGCTGTTTTCACTGAGTTTAAGGGCTCGCTCACCGAGCAATACGTCGCACAGGAACTCTTGCTGCAAGGCAAAATCCCCGCGTACTGGTCATCTAGCTCTGGCAATGCCGAAACCGATTTTGCTATCGATCACATGGGGACTGTACTTCCGCTTGAGGTCAAGGCGGCGGAGAACCTTAAAGCGAAGAGTCTGAAAATAGCCTGCGAAAAATTCAAACTCATGCGCTGCGTGAGGACCTCCCTGGCGGCATATAGAGACGAGGACATGCTCGTCAATATTCCGCTTTGGGAGATTGGACAGATCGACAAGCTGACAAAGTAGCCCCGTCCCAAAAAGACTAGTTTTGGAGAGGGCTGAGGCTGGGGGTCCAGGCGATGGTGGGGGTTTTACCGTCGAGGGTCTCGTTGATGGTGGCAGCCATGCCGGCGAGCAGGCTGTTCTCGCTTACGGTGAGCGTCTGGTAGCCACCGGCGCGCATGAGCTCGCGGATCACCACGGCGCCAGCGAGGATCACGCCCGCGCGCTTGGGCTGCACGCCCGGCAGCGCGGCGATGCCCTCCACGTCCAGCGTGGACATACGCTCGATGGCGGCCGAAATCTGCTCCATCGAAAGCTCGCGTAGGTGCACAAAGCTCGAGTCGTACGGCTCCAGTTCGTGGACCAGCGCCACGAGCGTGGTGACGGTGCCGCCCACGGCGACCAGACGCTCGGCGCGCTCAAAGTCGATAGGCAGGCTCTCAAAATAGGCGGCGAACTGCTCTCCTGCCCAGTCGGCGGCAGCTGCAAGCTCGCCGTTCACAGGCGGCAAGGCCGAGAAGAAGCGCTCCGTTACGCGGCGGCAGCCAATGTCCAACGAACGCGTGCCCTCCAGCGCGAAAACCCCGCGCTCCGGTGCGTACACGCCCGTCGCGAGCTCCGTGGACCCGCCGCCCGAATCGGCAACGATAATGCGCTCGCCGGCAAAGTCGTGCGCCACACCAAAAAACGTCAGGCGCGCCTCGACCTCGCCTGGAATCACCTGCGGCTCGAGCCCCAGCTCGCGCAGGCCGTCCAGCAGCAGCGCGGCGTTGGACGCATCGCGCGCGGCGCTCGTGCACGTGGTGCAGATGCACGCAGCCCCAAAGGTGCGCGCCTCGGCCACGAATATGCGGCACGCAGCGAGCACGCGCTCCACGGCCGCCTCGCAAAAGCGGCCCGTCGCGTCGACGCCCTCGCCCAGGTCGGTAATCTCGGTATGCTTGGACGATTCCACAATCGCCCCAGCCTCGACCTGCGCCAACACCAGCCGCGACGACACCGTTCCCAGGTCGATCGCCGCCACCTTATATCGTTTGCAATTCGTCATTGCGGGCTCCCCTCCGGGCGCTACTCGCCGTTGGACACGACCGTCTGACCCTCGACGCCGTTAAATCCAAACAGCATGTCGAGCGTCTGGATGTACCACGGCGCGTCCTTGCCGACCTCTTCGATCTCCTTGGCGACTTCGCTGGCCTTCTTGGCGTTCGATGGCTTCTTGCTCGAAGACGAATCAGAATCGTCGTCCAGGCCCAGCACGTCAATCTTGGTCTCGCCGGGCATTACCAGCCCCAGGTCCTCGGTCGCCGCGTCCTTGATGCCCTCCTCCGAGAGCAGCTTATCGACACTTTTTTGCAGCTCGTCGTTGTATTGCTGGCGAATCTCGACCTGCTTGGCCAAGATATCGTTCGAGCGCTTGGCCACATACAGATCGCGCACGGGAAAGTACAGGCTCACGAGCACCAGGACGACGACAATACCGATAAACAGCCCACGCTGGGGCCCATGGGTAAAGTCGTAGATTGCCTTAACCACCGCGTTGTCGTTGGCGTAGTGCATGAAGTCCGAGCCCGAAAGACGACTCGAGGGCCTGGTCGACTTGTCGTGCGCTTGAGCAGACGGGCGCGATTCGTCCGTCGCGCGCGACGGACGGTCCGGGCGATGCGCCGGCATATTCATTTGAGCATTAGAACGCGAGGCACCTGCCGCACGATGCGCAGGACGGGCGGCGCCACCATAATCGGACCCACCGAGCTGCACCGTACGCGCGCGACGAGGCGACGGCTCGCGCGAACCGGCGGAATAGTACCTGTTGTCGTAAATCTGATCCATGTGCGCCTTGTGCGGTTGAGGTTTGTTTGCGCTAAGT
>CALGKS010000091.1 GCA_937930475.1 uncultured Collinsella sp.
TGTGCTCGGAGATGTGTATAAGAGACAGGGTGGTCGTGGCGCCCGCGACGGCCAATATCATCGCCAAGATGGCCAACGGCATTGCCGATGACCTGATTTCCACGACGCTACTCGCCACGCCGCGACCCATTGTGATCGCGCCGGCCATGAACAATGGCATGTGGAAGGCGCCGGCGACGCAGGCCAACATGGCCACGTTGCGCGACCGCGGGGTGCACGTGGTTGGCCCCGGTAGTGGCTACCTTGCCTGCGGCGACGTGGACACGGGGCGCATGAGCGAGCCCGAGGACATCGTCGAGGCTGTCTGCGAGGTGCTCAATCCCACGCCCCAGGACCTTGCAGGCAAGCGCATCGTCATTACTGCCGGTCCTACGCACGAACCGATCGACCCCGTGCGCTTTATTGGAAACCGATCGTCGGGAAAGATGGGCATCGCCCTGGCAGGGGAGGCCGCTCGCCGTGGGGCTATGGTCACGCTCGTGCTGGGACCGACATCGCTCGATGTTCCTCGCGGCGTAGGGTGCGTGCGCGTGCAGACCGCCGCAGAGATGCTTCAGGCGGCGTTAAACGCCTTCCAGACGGCCGACGCTGCCATTTGCGCTGCGGCCGTCGCCGACTACACCCCCGTATCCCCTGCGGACCACAAGCTCAAAAAGGCCAACGAACGCCTCGATCGCATAGAACTGGTCGAGACCGTTGATATTTTGGCTGAGCTCTCGCGCCAAAAGGGAGAGCGGTGCGTGATTGGCTTTGCAGCCGAGACCGATAACGTTGTGGAGTACGCTGAGCGCAAATTGGCCCGCAAGGGCTGCGATGCGATCATCGCCAACGATGTCTCGCGCGCCGATTCGGGCTTTGGAACCGATACCAATAAAGCCTGGATTGTAAGCACAACAGGGACGCAGGAACTTCCCGTGCTAACAAAACCCCAGCTCGCAGATACAATTTTGGACTTGCTCAAAAATAATTAAAAAAGTTCTTGCGCAAGGACAAAGTTTCGGGTTAATATACTCCCTGTTGCGAGCGAGAGCAGAGCAACAAACAAAAGCTTCGGGACGTGGCGCAGCTTGGTAGCGCACTTGACTGGGGGTCAAGGGGTCGCTGGTTCGAATCCAGTCGTCCCGACCAGAAGTTTGCAGGTCAGGCATCTAGTGCCTGACCTTTTTTGTTTTAAGCAATTGCTTAATTTTCAGTAAGCAACAGGGTGCCAAAAATCTACCTGCGAGATAATCGCCTTTTACGGTTACTTGTGCGTTTTGCACGCGCTTGAGCTGATTTATTAACGCGATATGAATCTACATACGCGTAGCTGGTATACAGCCGAGTAAGGGCTGTATTTATCGCGGCGATTTACATAGATATAGCGACTGTAACGAACAAGCGTGTCGCTGTATTTATTCCAGTAGTTCACTTGATCGGTGGACAAGTGG
>CALGKS010000092.1 GCA_937930475.1 uncultured Collinsella sp.
AACGTGGAGTTGTTACCGCCGCCGTGTTCGGCGTGCAGCATGAGCATAACGTCGAGCAGCATCGCCTCATCGCGGGTAAACGCCATGCCGCCGCGCAGGACCTGTAGGATGGTCTCGGCGGTGGAAAGGCCGGGCGTGGGGTGCGGCACGTGAACCTCGGAGCCGCGAAGCTTGGCGACCGAGGCCATGTGTGCGAAGGCGGCGATGCGCGGGAGACGTGCGAGCATGGAAATGGCGACGTCGATTTCGTGCTCGGGCGTGATCACGTCCGGTTCGGCATCGAAGGCGTAGAGCAGCAACACGGCGCGCTGAAGCACGTTCATGATGCTCGACGACACCGTGGTCATAGGGAACTCTTTAACGTACTCGTCGCTCAGATGTCTAAAGGCGCCCAGGCGCTCGCAAAAGCCGTTGAGCTCATCCTTGTTGGGCAGCGAACCCGTGATGAGCAGGTAGGCGACCTCTTCGTAGCCATAGCGATTCTCGGCCTGGGCATTGTTGACCAGATCCTCGATGCTATAGCCGCGCAGCGTGAGCTTGCCCTGGTCGGGCACGACCTTGCCGTCGACCTTGTTGTAGCCGTGCACGTCCGAGATGCGAGTGAGGCCCGCGACCACGCCCGAACCGTCGGCATTGCGCAGACCGCGCTTGACGTTGTGCTCGACAAACAGGCCCTCGTCATATGGGTCAGTCGGCAGACCGTGGTAGAGGTTTTCGCTTTCGGGCGAAATCTGGCGGCTCGCTTCGTAATCCAAGACCAGACGGCTCAGATGATCATCGAAGCGGTAATAGATTTTCTTGGCATCGTAAGCCATGAGCGCTCCTCTCCGGGCCGCGTGGGGACGGCGCGCATGGGCGCAAATGCGCCAGCCAGTCCCCGAGCGGCTTGTTCGCTACAGGCGGTACATAAAGTTAAAGACGTCCTCGCGCTGGATGGACACGTTGACGCCCGAAAGCTCGCCTGCCTCGGCCAGGGCCTTCTGCAGCTCGGCGAAGTCGAGCTTGGACTCGGCGGTGTCGGCCAGCATGGTCATGGTGAAGATGTCCTCGATAATGGACTGCGTAATGTCGCGGATGTCGACATTGGCTTCGCCCAGGACGCGGGTGACGCCGGCGACAATGCCGGGGCGGTTCTTGCCAAGGACGGTGATGACGATGCGGGAGGACGAGATCTCGGCCATGGGAAACCCTTTCGCGTGATTGCGGCGCGCGGGGGCGCTCCGCTACGGTACAGTGTTCATCATTGTACCTGTCCTGCGCAAAAAAGGGCGCCTTTGCTGCGGCGTTACACGTCTGCAACATGAGCGTAAGGGGGAAGGCCGTACGGGGAAGAGCCGTCTGGCGCGTGTCCGGCTCGTGTTGGGTTGATTTCCGATCTCAGCCGAACACATTGAGCGGACAGGCCGTTCCCGCAGTCAGCCGAACGCCTCCGACGGCTGATTCCGAACTGGAAGCGGAGGGCATCCCCGCCCTTCGGTAGGGGATACCGCTCCGCGGCGCATGCCGCGGGCGGCACCCCTATCGGACCACCGTGACCTCAGTTGGGATGGGCCCAGCACTGCCGCGTACTCGGTGAGCTAGAGCCGACTGATCGTCTTCACGTCGCGTATGACGATATTTCGGTCGTCCGGCTCGGTGATGCCGTAGCCGAACGCTTGGAGCGTATCGATGGACTCTTGAACGCGGGGACGAGTCTCGTCGCGCCCTCTAATCCTCGGCGGACCAATCGAGTCCGAACTCCTTTCGGGCATCCTCTTCGCTCATGACTTCGAGAAGGTCTCCGGGTTGGCAACGAAGGGCGAGGCATAGCTGCTCGAGTGTGTTGAAGCGAATGCCGCGAATATGCCCTTTTTTAATACGGGACAGGTTCACGGGCGTGGTTCCAATCCTTTCGGCAAGTTCGTTCGAGGAAATCTTTCGCTCGGCCATGATCTTGTCGAGGCGAACAATTACGGGCATGGCGTTTCCTTACGCAATCTCGTCGGAGTCGAGGTACAGCTCTCGGGCGTACAAGAAGAGCTGGGAAAGCATGAACAGGACGATGCCGAGAACCAGAGAGGTCCAATCGAATGATGAAGCGATCTCTTGGGCGCCGACGGCCCCCTCGCCGCCAAACATCGAAACGGAGGTTTTGAGTGAGCCGGCGTAGAGGCTGGTGGCAGCTTGAACAACGAAGAGAATGCCGAGCACCTTCAAGCATGTCGCAGACCCTTTCTTGAAGGGGTCTCCGCTCTTGATCGTCCACACGAGAACGGCGCTGAGGATGGTCGTAGCGATACCGATGACGGCAGGGACCAATGTCGAGATCGCAAGGGCTGGATACGCGGGGGAGTCTGCAATTACAGGGTTGTCGAGCACTTCGATTGCTGGCTTTAAGGAGAACGCCACTTGTGCGATGGCGGTGACGCAAAGGGCCGCAGAGGCTATCGCACATGCGATGCGGAAGGAATGAAGCCGGGGAGTGCGATTGTCGGAACTCATAATAACCTCCGAAGAATTTAAAAAACTCAGGTTACTTTTTAACAGTTTATGTTAAATTGACTTTGCCGGCAAGTAATCACAGCATGCTGCAATCGTAACCCCGCGCATCGAGCTGAATCGTGTTGAAACGAGCTGGTGATACGTATGCTCAAAATCTCGAAGGCAATCTTTAGGTCGCTCCTCTCCTCCAGGTCGCTCTGTGTTGCCGTTGTTGCGTTGATGGTTCTTTGTGCTCTGCCCGTCTTCAGGAGCGCGGCTGGCATCGACGGACGGGTCGAATACCTCGAGTCGGGAATAACCCGTGTTGAGCAGGAATTGTCAGCATCCTATGCGGATGCGCTTGTGAATGCGGGGGAGGAGGGTGTCTATACCTCTTCATCAAGCATGCCCGCGCTTCTGTACCCTCTTGCCGCGGGGCGTCTTGTCTTGGCGCCGCTCTCTCCTCTGCTTCCGTTTCTGCAGGTATCGGATGGAGCGTACTCCTTTTATGACGGATCGAAGGAGTACTTGCTATGGGCCGCAACGGCCGTTGCCGTCTCGTTCCTTGCCGCGCGTCTTAACAAACGTGAAAAACTCATCATCCAGGCACCGATGGGTGAGCTGGGCAGGCTTGTTGCATCGAGCGTATGGGCGAGTGTTTTTGCGATGCTTGCCGTCTTCGCCGTCAATCTTCCAGGGATAATCGCCGCACTTGTGAAGAATGGCCCGGGCTCGCCGTTCTATCCGATAGGCTACATTCAATATGCGACTCCGGTTATCAAACCGGCTTGGCTGGTGTTCGCACAGACGGCCATTTTGCAATTCTTGGTGGCGGCGTTCATCTCGCTCGTCGTTCACCTTGCCGTGAAGATTGCCAATAACCCTACGCTTGGAATCGTGTTCGTATGTGCCCTGATGGGGGCGACGATGGTTCCCGGGTATTACGGAAGATCCATCGCTTTACGTGAGTTCGCCCTGTTGAATCCCCTTACGTATGCGAACACTGAGTTGACCGTCGGCGCCTATAGCCCGTACCCGACAACGCAGATAGTGAATCTGCCTGGACTTTGCTTCGAGCGTGGCGCGATTACCCTCGTATGCGCAATCGGGATCGAGGTGCTGGCAATTAGCCTGCTTTGCGTTGCTGGAAAGAGCGGCTGCGCGCGCCCGATGTCCCCGATTTGTCTTGAGAGAGGTTCCTTCACCGCATCGAGAACGACAGCCCGTTCGAGCGCTTGTGCCTCCGCCGTTGCATACGTAAGAACGATGGGGAAGCTGCTCCTGCATTCTCCTGCCCTCGCCGTATGCGCGATTGCAATGTCGACGACGATGCTGGCCCCGGCTCTGGTCGAGATGTTTCCTGACGCTGATAACGTTTCCGCTGTTCGGTATAGGGATGGGGAGCTCCGTTCAATAGATCGGTATCTAGAGCAGGACGCTGCGAATATGGACGTCGAGGGCAAAGCGGCCCTGGAAGACATGCGGGATGCTCTTTCGGGTTTCGTGTACGCGCCTATGCCTGCGGAGGGGTTTCGAAGCCTTGCGACGTACGAGCGCGCTCGAGGTGAGCTGGGCGCGGCAGATGCGACTCTCCTGCAATCGATCGGAATCGAGCCGGAGACTCCTTCTCGTGCGGAGGCGCGCGCCCTTCTGCTTGAGTCGATCGCGAGCTTGCCGGACCCCAAGGTTTACGAGTTAAGTACGAAGATGCCCCCATTAATCCTCCTTTCGTATCTCCAGGCAGCGCTTCCCTCCTTATTTTTGCTGTTGCCCGTGGTTGTCACATCGCTCGCGTGCACCCACCTGCAGTGTCGTTCCCTTCTGGTTCTCCAGATCCCCGCAACAGCGCATGTGCGTTTTCTGACGGCTGTTGCGCTGGCTCTCCTGCTTGGCTTGGTGCTGCTTTTGGTGTCGATGGTTCCCGCTGTCGTTGTGTCCGTGATTAAGAACGGTGCGGGTGGATCGGAGTATCCCGTCGCTCTCATTCGGGCGGGAGCTTCGACAACGTCCATGGTGGGGGAGGCGGTGTTGTGCAGTATTCCGTTGCTGGTCATGGCATACGGCGTGATTTCCGTCGTCGCTGCGTTGACAGCAGCGATTAGCCGCAACCCCGTTGTCACCGGAATGGTTTGCGCGGTTCTCTTGGTGTTGGGTTCGTTGAGCGCTCATGTTGAAAGCGTGGGCATGGGCGTCGCGCTGCTGGCTCCATTCGCCTCGTTTGATCCCGCTTCCCAGGTGGGGACGATTGGGTTCCTTGGGCGAGGGACGAACGCGATGCCTTTTGGAGAGGTCGTCGGCGCATCGGGCGCTCTGCTGGTGGTCTTGGGCGCCGTATCTCCGTTGATGGTGCGCCTGAGTGTTCCAAAGATCGAAAGGGGATGATCTCGATGATTGACCTTCAAACGCTGACGATCTCTTATGGAAAGAAGGTGCTCGTAGATTCGGTGAACGCTGAGTTTGCCCCGGGTACGGTCTACGGTCTCGTCGCTCCGAACGGGCATGGAAAGACGACGTTGCTGCGTGCGATGGCAGGTTTGCCGGGTCCTCGCGTGGACGGGAGCATCGTTCTGGATGAGGTGCAGGGTACGGGTGCGAGAGAGGTCCGTTCTATGATCTTCTATGCACCTGGTGAGGGGACGCTGCTGTATCCCGGATTGCGTGCGGAAGATCACCTCAAGATGGTTTGCGATATGTGGCCGCATGCTCGCGATATCGAAGAGATAGTGGAACAAACGCAGATAGGCGAGTTCGCGAAGATGAGGATCCGCACTCTGAGCCAGGGCATGAAGCAGCAGCTTACCCTGGCGATTGCGTATGCGACGGGCGCGCGGTACCTTCTATTAGATGAGCCCATGAACGCGCTCGACCCCAGCAGGGTGGACTTGCATTCCGAGATTCTCAGGAAGCTGGCCGATTCTGGTACGTGCATCATCATGTCATCCCACATCTTGGATTCGGTCGATAGGCTGTGCGATGAGATTCTGTTTTTGAAGGATGGGAGGCTCATTAGAAGCATTCCGCAAGATGATGCTGCGCCGAAGTCTCCTGGATCCCATTTCGCAAAGCCTGCCGGACGCGCCGAGGGTGCGCTAAGCACGTATCGGCGACTCTACGAAAAGGGCGGGTAGAAATGCAAGTTAAAAATCTATGTGGCCAATGTGATACCGTTGAACCCGCATATCGATACCGCTCAGCCATTCGCCTCGCCCCCGTCGCACGTATCTTCATCCGGTCTGTTACTTTTAATCTAACAATTCTTTGAGGAACGTAGGTGCTTCTAAATGTACTGTCGACTTCTTCTCAAACTAATCCTAAGAGACAAGGCCGTATGGATTTGTACGCTCGTTCTCGCTGCAGCCTTTTCCGTCCCCATTGCGTTCAATTCACCCATCTACGGGCCCTTCTTTATGAAACAGGGCATGCAGGGCTTTGTCGACGCATTCAATACGCGCGCGCCCCAGGCCAGCGGCACAGACCTATCTCCAGAGCAGCAAAATGACGCGGAGCTTGCAAGATACGCGAACGCCGCCCTTGCCGCTCAAACCGACGCCGCCTTTCTCGATTCTGCCGAGAGCTACTACGCGCTCATGGGCGAAGGCTTCCAATCCGGGTCCATCGTGGGAGACCGAGAGACCAATGACGCGGAGCTCGCGTATTGCCGTGCCCTGAGCAGCTCCGGCATCACGGATATCCCGGCCTCCGCAAACGACCTGCCATTCCTTTCCTTCCTGCCTTACGCCATTGCCACGGCGCCGTCTTTCCTTCCCTTCATCCCCTTCCTTCTCTCGTCGATACTCGTGCTCGGCGCCACAAGGCCCGGGACCCTGGCGGCAAAGGCGCCCGTGCCCAAATTCCGGCGCCTTATCCAGATCGTGTTTTCGATAATCGCCGCGGGGACCGCGATGCTCCTCGCCGGCCTCGCACCCGGGGGCATTTACGCCTTGGCCCTAAACGGCTTCGGGCAAATTGGGTACCCGATCGCCTTCTTCCATGACGGCGCGCTTACCACCACGACCGCGGGAAACGTCTTCACGACCCTGCTTCTCGCGCTGCTTGCGGGCGGAACCTTGATATCCGTTTGCTCCGCCGTCCTATCGACCGCAACGAGGCGCGTCCTCGCGGGCCCCCTTACCTCCGCGCTGCTTGTCGCGGCCCCGGCATTCCCGTTATTGTCCGATTCGGCACTGGGGCATAGCGCCGCGCTCAATCTCCTGCCGCTGGCCGTGTTCTCGCCTATCGAGGCAACGGGTTACGTAGGATGCTTCCCGACAGAATTCATTGGCTCCGGTTCAGGCAGCGCATCGATGCTTGCCGTGGCCCTGGCATACGTCGCGGTCTTTTTTACGGTCGGCGCCGTTGCGACACGTTCCCCCAAACAGCCTGGACCCGCGAAAAAGCACCATGGGCTCGAGCTTCTAGACGCGAGCGTGGGATACGGAAGCACGACGATACTTTCAATCGGGTCGCTTTTCCTGAGCCCGGGAACGGCGGCGGGCCTCGTTGCTCCCAACGGCTCGGGGAAAACCACCCTTCTTGAAGCGCTGTCGGGCCAATTTCCCACCCGCATCCGCTCGGGAAGCCTGGCGGCAGACGGAATCTGCCAACGTCGATCAGCCGAATTTGCAGAACTCGTCTACCTGAGCTCTTCGGGCAGCGCGGATCTCTATCCCACGCTATCGGCCATCGAGCACCTTGCTTTCGTTAGGGAGGCGTGGAAATCGGCCGCCGACATCGACTCGCTCTGCGACTCCCTCGGAATCTCCCCATATCTCGACAAGCCGACCCGTAAACTCTCGACAGGAATGAAGCAGCAGGTAAAGCTTGCCATGGCGATAGCGACCGATTGCCCGTACCTCATCCTCGATGAACCGCTGAACGGCCTCGATCCGGGAAAACGGAAAACCTCCTGCGACGCGATGCGCAGCGAAGTGGCGCGGGGACGCAGCGTGCTCATTTCAAGCCATCTACTCGACGACCTGGCAGACCTTACCAACTCGTTCTACTTCATCGAAGCCGGCACGCTCGTGGAAAAGATCAAGTCGTCCTCGCAGACGCTCAAGCAGGAATACCTCGATACATACGAAGGAGGTGAATGACATGAAGACCGGCTCCGCCAAAATACCCATTGCGCTGGCGTTATTGGTCGCGATAGCCGCAATCGTAGTCTCTGCCGTATCCATAAAAGATGCGAACACCTTGAAACATGGCATTTCCGAAGGGTTCCGCCTAGACGGAGTGTACCGAGACCACGAGACCGGCTTAACCCAGCTCTCCTTCCTTGGGGAAGACGAAAACAGGTGGCAAATCGTCGACAGCAATGGAAATGTGACCGACGGTTCATTTGAGACAACCGGCGATCCGAACATCTTCATGTTGGCCGACCAATCAGGAGATGATTACGGATTTGTCCACCTGGCTTACGCCTCCGCAGACGGAAACCAAGGAAGCCTTTATTTGAACACCGGAACGTCGGTGCTCGAATTTGACAAGGTAACCAGCGGCCCGGCTTTCATCGAGTCGTAAATGCAAATCGAGCGTCATGGGGGAGGAGGGGACTGGCCTTGCCAGTCCCCTCCTCCCCTTACGGTCAAACGTCCAGTTCGTTAAATCATGACCACCCGCTATGCGGGTGGTCATGATTTAACGATGTCAACTGAACCTGATTCAGTTTGGTTGATTTCCGATCCCAGCCGAATGTATTGAGCGGATAGGCCGTTTCCGCAGTCAGCCGAACGCCCCCGGGGCCCTCCCGGGCCCCGGGGGCGGCATTTTCTCAGTCGAAGGAACGGTGGAGATGCGTTTTGCACCACGCGGCTGCGGCACTTGAGCTCGCGTCGGTGCGCTCCTGCACGTTGTCGGTACGCAACCCGACGTGGTGCTCGTAGGGGAAGTCCGAGTAGGCCAGGGCCTCGGCCTCGGTTCCTTCCAGCACCTCGGCGGCCTTGGGGCGGAAACCCTCGATCCGCCTGATGGCGAGCTGGCAGAGCCCGCGCATGCGTTTGTTAACGTCGAAATTGCGGGTTTGGTCACATCGGGTCTCCGGGCTTGAGCACGTAAAAATTAAAACAAATTTGCATTCAAGTTATTATTTACAGTCGTTTTAAGACGGAGTGGAATGCGGGCGCACAAGGAGATGCGGAATCGATGAGAGTCTCAAAAAATACTGCAGTGTTATCATCCTTCATCCTCTCTATTCTTCCATTTCTCATCCTATGGGCGGCTTGGTCGGCCCTCCCCGATACAATTCCAGCTCATTGGAGTGGGGGCGTGGTTGATCGATGGGGAAATAAGTTTGAATTGCTGGTTGTTCCGCTGCTTTCTCTGATCGGTTCTATTGCAATTTCTGTGTACCTTATTGTTTCCACGCGGCGAAGGGAGTTCGCGGATTTCTCCGTTCGAATGCGACGGAACTTTCTTGCGTGCTATATTTCTGGCCTTCTTTTATCGACGACCTGTTCAGTGATAACTGCCGTGTGGGTCCAGTTGATTCTTACGCAAAACACTGCAGTTGATGGAGGGGTTGGACTATCGATCCCGTATTCCCTTCCCGGGCTATATGTGATTTTGTGCGCTTTGCCGCCTTTTCATGCGAGCGGCGGGAGCAAAAAGGCAGAGCGCCTGATAACAGTGCTCATTGGCGGCGCGGAGATTGTTCTTTGTGGAATAGTGCTTGAAGGTTCGGCTGCCTCTTATGCGATGATTGGGCTGATGATTCTGTTCTGTGCGTTTGGGATTGTGTCACAGGTTAGGGATAGCCAGTCCTTATGAGTTGAATTACTCGTGCGGACATCTGAGAAGATATGTAGGCGCCCGCTCTCGGGGGCTGGTGCCTGGGCTCGCCCCCACAATTGCCGATGAGACGTGCAATCGCTCCTGAGGCCCTGAGACGGAGGTTGCCAATGAGGGATATCGAGACATCTCGCCTGCTGCTGCGGGCGTGGCGCGTGAACGATGCCGCAGAGGCAGCGTCGGTCTTCCGATACGCGTCAGATCCTTAAGGGCCAGCCCGTGTTGTGCCGAAAAGACCGTGAACCTTTTGTGGGACGCACCGCGCCGTGGTACCATAGCCGAGTTTGTTGTCTTGGTCGGAAACCAAGACGCCTTATGCGCTGATCGGTAACCAGCGCCTGACCAATAAGGAGTCCTACCATGAAGCAGGGTATCCATCCCCAGTATGTCGAGTGCACGGTGACGTGCTCCTGCGGCAACACCTTCAAGACGCACGCTACCGTGTCCGAGATGAAGGTCGAGCTTTGCAACGAGTGCCACCCGTTCTACACCGGCCAGCAGAAGTTCGTCGACACCGGTGGACGCGTCCAGCGCTTCGCCGACAAGTTCGGTGGCGCCGCTGCCGCCCAGCTCAAGAAGGCTGAGGAGGCCAAGGCTGCCAAGGCCGCCAAGGCTGCTGAGGCCGAGGCCGCTCGCAAGGCCGCCGCTGAGGCTAAGGCTGCCGAGAAGGCTAAGCGTGCTGCTAAGTTTGCCGAGGAGGCTGCCAAGCAGGCCGCAGAGGCTCCCGCAGAGGCTCCCGTCGAGGAGGCCGCTGCCGAGGCTGAGAC
>CALGKS010000093.1 GCA_937930475.1 uncultured Collinsella sp.
AGGCTCTCGCGCAAGATGGCCTGATCTTCGACTATAAGGACGCGAATCATGAGCTTCTCCTTTGGACCGTGACGTCGGGGCTCAGCGGGATGGACACCTCAAGCGTAAAGGGCGGGGCGGCGTGGACCTCCAGAATGCCGTCCAGATCTTGTGCGACATGCCTCATACCAGGAATACCCGTTCCCTCGCGATACGATACGGGAGCGGGTGCGCCGTCGTTGGAAATGGTCATGCGCGCGACGGCGCACCCGTCCGGCGCCTCCTGCCACAAGCGCACCTGGACCTGGTGGGCCTGCGCATGCTTGGTCGCATTGGTCGAGGCCTCGCGAATAATCTGCAAAAACGCCGCGGCGATGCGTGCATCGTCGGGGAGCGACCCCTCTACATCGACCTGCACGCTCACTAGACCAAAAGCGTGGACGATATCGCCCAGCTGCTCTGCCGGCTCGCTGTCGCCACCACTGCGCAGGTCGGCGGCAATCGAGCGCAGCAGCGGGTCAATCTGCTCGAGCGACTCGTCGTCCAGGCGTCCCTCTTCCAGATATCGATGGAGGATGGACAGGCGCTGGCCGATCACGTCGTGCACGCGGGCACGCATGCGTAGGTAGGCCGCATTGTCGGCAACCTTTTTCACTTCTTCGATCTGCGCCTGGAGTTCCTGGCCTGCAAGCTCGAGCAAGTGGTTGGCCTGCGCCAAACGGTCGTGGGCATGTGCATACTCCGTCACATCCAGACCGATAATGCGCTCAAAGAGACGGCCCGAAACCATAACGTCGTCGTGCACAAATAGGCGAATCTCGGCAGGTGAAATCTCGATTACCGCACGCGCCTCACCAAAGCGGTCCAAGTTGATCCGCACACGGTTTCTACTGCTTTCGGGCATTTGCATGCTGAGCTTGCGAAGACCATTCCACGTCCCGCTCATATCGCCCAGATCGGTGGGCATATGAAGCTCCACGAGGTTTTTGCGCATGCAGCGGTTCATGAGCAGCGGGCGACCCTTGGGATCCAGGTATAGGATGCCCACGGGGATCACGTTGATGGTCTCGATCGTCGAGAACGCCGTGATGTCCTCCTGGCGGTTGCGCACATCCATCAAAAGCGCCGCGATGGAGCGGAATAGGAAGAACGCGCCCTCCGCGATAAGGACCGCGGTCCATGCCGGGCCCATGGCATAAACCACTGGCGGCGTCACGGCGGCAACGAGCAGCAGTTCGGCCAACATGACGGGGCGGCGGTAGTGCACCATAAGGACCACGCCATAGATAGCGATCGCGGCGTTGAGCCATAGCAGTCCGCCTGCCGCCTCGGCAGCGACGTGAGGCGGCGCCACCAAATACGAGCCAGATAACGCGAACAGGACGACAGCCGAGATAATCAAGTGCAGCACAAGGCTCGCCTCGTAGGCGCAAATCACCTTGCGGTTGTAGGGTGAACGACGCGATGCGATGAGCGGAACGTGGATGGTCTGCAGGCACGCCGCCAGGGCAAAGACGACATCGAGCGCGACGATCTGGGGAAGAATGAGCGGAATCTGCATCGTCACTCACCCGCCCGCGG
The DNA here is from genome assembly GCA_937930475.1 of uncultured Collinsella sp. Lineage (GTDB taxonomy): Bacteria > Actinomycetota > Coriobacteriia > Coriobacteriales > Coriobacteriaceae > Collinsella. The sequence goes on from CALGKS010000093.1 coordinate 1,561, forward strand.
CATCAAGACAATCATGCGTAGCTGGCCGGGTTCACCCTCAAGACGATACGCCACGTTGCGCCCCTGCAACGCACTTTCGAGTTCGTGGGCGGCCGGCGTCTGCGACAAGTCTTCCTCGTCATCGGAAAAGAGCGTGGCACGCAGCTCGACGCTGCAACGGTCATGGTCGCTCAGGTGATACATGAGCGCCGGATGGTCGGTGGTGTAGGCAAAGAACGCAAAATCGTACACGCAGTCGTACAGCGCGCTCACCGCGCTGGCGTGCATCGGGCGTCGTATGGCGATGATCGACGCGCAGTCGATATCGATAGTGCGCAGGTCACTTGCCAGCTCATTGGCGATCAGCTGAATCCGGTCGCGGTCAAAGCCGCTCTCTCCGTGCTGCGCCAAGGTGAGCGACCCCTTGCGCTTGCAATAGGCAACGAGCATCTTGGCGCACTGCAGCATGCGGTAGCGCTCGTGCGAAGACGCCTCGTCGGTCAACGGCGGCAGCGAGCTCAGCAGGTCGTACATCTCGTCGAGTGCGCGGGCAAGCGCCTGGTCAACGTCTTGGACCAGCAGGGTCTCGGCCTCTTGGTCTGCCAGATGCGTCTTAAGGTCGTAGTCGGCCGTGAGCAGTTCATTTTGGCGTTGCAATTCCATGCGACGATGCGCCAGCTCACGGTTGAGCTCATTGAGTTCCGACACGTCCTGGGCAAGCAGGGCCGATCCGCCCAACAGCGGAAAGGCGCGATACATCACATCGGGATTGGAAACGACGGCAAAGGCGTGGGCATGCCCGTGCTCCTGGGCCCGCAGCTCCTCGCGCACACCCTCCGGCATTGGCTTTGACACCGGCGTGGCATAGACTTCCCGCAGGTCGCGCGTCAGCACTTTAAGATCGAGCGGCAGCGTGTCGAAGATGCCGGCGATATCGTGATACGACGGGATGACGCCGCAATCGAGGCAGATCTCCATCGTCACCACGCACAGCACGCAGTAGACGAGCGAAAAGTTGAGTTTCCACGCCCAAGGCACGCGTAGGGCGTATGAAATGGCAAAGAACGCGCCGCCCAGCAGCACGAGTGCCGCCGTGCCCGAAAAGCGCTGGATACGATAGGACGAGGACCGACCCACCAAAATGAAGAAGGCGACAAAGTTAAAGGCCGTCCACACCAAGACAGCGAAATAGCCCCAGCCGTACGTGTAGTCGTTGCTCCAGGTGTCGCTTGCGCGGTCAAAGTGGAATACCTGCCGGTGAAAATCGTTGGTGAGCACAAACCCGATGAGCAGGATGGCCACGACCCACAGGACCGTTCGATAGCGGCGGCCCGCACGGTGTTGTTCCAGCCCCGCAAGGCGCAAACCGCAGAGCTGGTAGAGCAGCGGAATGAGCGTCATGGGCACGTAGTACAGGTACCACAGCACGGTGGCATAGAACGGAGTGAACGACTTGTACTTGAGGATGACCTCGATCATCCACAGGGCGCAGATGGTGGCAACGGCAACGAGGCGCCGGCGCAAAACGTAATCCAAACAGCGCAGGTAAACCAGCACGCCCCAGATTGAAAAGGCGATCGCAGCGACAAGCAACGGAATCGAGCTCGAATGGACAAGCCCGTCCACGACCTCTTTGGACACCTCGCTATAGGCAGGCACGATGCTGGAGAGCTTGGGATCAGAGGCGAATAACGCCGGCAAGACCGCCAAAAGCATGAGGAACAGCGCGGTGATGGTACCGGCGATAACAAAGGCGCGGTGGCGATATACCTGATGCGTTATGCCAACGAGGAATCGCGGCATGGCGAAGAGCCTGCCGCCCCTGGGATCCGCCACCGGCGCGGATCGGGCGGTCGTGTGGCCGATATGTCGCTCACGGGTACCCATAGTGCCTTTAGTGTACCGACAGGCAGGCCCAAAAAACGGGCCACATGTCCCAAAATCCGTGGACGGCAGAACGTCTCTTATCGATATTGAGTCCTATTCCTTTTCACTTCTTTTGCAAGCTTTAACTTCTTTTGCTTTCTTTCACTTCTTTTAACAAAGCGCCCAGCGAGCGTGAATTGCTCGTCGGGCGCCTTGGTTAAGAGGCTATGGTAACCGGGAAAGCCTAGGCCAAATCTTCGCCGTTGGTGGCGATAACCTTCTTGTACCAGTCAAAGCTCTTCTTCTTGGAACGCTTGAGGGTGCCGTTGCCTGCATCGTCGCGGTCGACATAGATAAAGCCGTAGCGCTTGGACATCTCGCCCGTGCCGGCCGAGACCAGGTCGATCGGACCCCAGGTAGTGTAGCCCAACAGGTCAACGCCGTCCTCGGTCACCGCATCGCGCATCGCGGCGATGTGCTGGCGCAGGTAGTCGATACGGTAGTCGTCGTTGATGGAGCCATCCTCCTCGACAACATCCTTGGCGCCCAGACCGTTCTCGACCACAAACAGCGGCTTCTGATAGCGGTCGTACAGATCGTTGAGGGTAATGCGGAAGCCTAGCGGATCGATGGCCCAGCCCCACTGGCTCTCCTGCAGGTAGGGGTTCTTGGCGCCGGCGAAGGCGTTGCCCTGGGTGCGCTCGACATCGGGGTTATCGGCGCCGGCGGAGCAACGGGTGCTGTAATAGCTAAAGCTGATGAAGTCGACGGTGTTGGCGGCCAGGATCTCGCGGTCCTCATCCGTCATGCCCACATCGATGCCCAGACGCTCGAGCTTCTTGACGGCATAGGCCGGGTAGTAGCCGCGGCTCTGAACGTCGACGAAGAAATAGTTGCTCTGGTTGTCAATCTGCGCCTGACGCACATCGCTCGGACGGCAGCTGTAAGGGTAGTAGGTGCCGGCAGCGAGCATGCAGCCGATCTTGACCTCGGGGTCGATTTCGTGGGCGATCTTGGTTGCCCAAGCGCTAGCGACGAGCTCGTTGTGGGCGGCCAGGTACTCGACGGCCTCCTTGTTCTCGCCCTCCTCAAAGACCAGACCGGCACCCATAAACGGCAGGTGCAGGATCATGTTGATCTCGTTGAAGGTGAGCCAGTACTTCACCAGGCCCTTGTAGCGGGCGAAGATCGTAGTCGCGAGGTTCTTGTAGAAGTCGATGAGCTTGCGGTTGCGCCAGCCGCCGTACTCCTTGATGAGGTGGATCGGGCAGTCGAAGTGCGTGATGGTCACGAGCGGCTCGATGCCGTGCTTCTGGCACTCGCGGAACACGTCCTCGTAGAAGGCCAAGCCGGCCTCGTTGGGCTCGGTCTCGTCACCGTTGGGGAAGATGCGGGTCCAGGCCAAGCTCATGCGGAAGGTCTTAAAGCCCATCTCGGCAAAGAGGGCGATGTCCTCCTTGTAGTGATGGTAAAAATCGATGCCGGTCTGGGCGGGGTAGTAATAGCCGTCCTCGAAGTCGAGCATCTTGCGCTGGCCCGAGACCACCGCGTAGCGCTCGGAGCCGTGCGGGGCCACATCCACGTTAGCCAGGCCGCGGCCGTCCACGTTGTAGGCGCCCTCGCACTGGTTGGCAGCCGTCGCGCCGCCCCACAGGAAGTCATTACGGAAAGCCATGCATCGATCCTTTCATACGCTGCTTGTCGTGGTTTCAGTATCCCCGCAAACGGGGCGCCGCTCAACGGCAACAACGCAGGTCGACACTTCTTTTCGCACGCAGCCGCCCAGCAGCCGCCCGAGCCTGACACTTTCTGATACCCAACCACCGCAAAGGGGACAGGCACCTTTGTGGTGGTTTTGGTCGGTTTGTCTCGATCTGTAACAGTTAGGCCGTTAAAACCGGGCTTATTGTTACAGATCAAGATTTTTCGGACCGCCCCTGCAGTTTGTCTCGATCTGTAACAGGTAGAGACGATTTTACCTGCTAGATGTTACAGATTGAGACGGGATCTCTTAGTCCACGGTGATGTCGAGATTCTTGCCAACGAAGCCGACGTAGTAGCCTTGGCCAGCAGGCAATTTGACTGAATAGGAAAAAAAGGAAAAAATAGGAAAAAAAGGAAAGGAGACTCATGACTGAAACCATCTTCTCCCCCTCATTTGGAAATCGCCCGTCCTATCTGGTGGGGCGCGGGAGCGTGATTTCGACATTCATCTCCGGCCTTGAACAGGAGCCGGGCAATCGAGACCGCGCCATGCTCATGCTCGGTCAGCGAGGCAGCGGCAAGACGGTTCTCCTGTGGGAGCTCGCCGATCGCGCTCGCAAGCTTGGCTTCGTCGTCGCCACGCCCACCGTTGCCTCCGAGGACATGCTCGAGCGCATTGTTGAAAAAATCCAAGAGGCGGGCGAGCCCTATGCCAACAAACGCCATCTCCCTAAACTCACGGGCGGCAGCCTGAGCGTCTTCGGTTTCTCGGCCGGCCTTGAGTTCACACGCGATGTGCAGGAAACCAAGAGCTTCCAGTTCAAGCTCACGCAGCTGGCGCGCAAATTGACCGAGCAAGGACACGGCATCCTCATCCTTATCGATGAACTCCAGGCCAATTCGCCCGAGATCAGACAACTCGTCACCGCCTATCAAGAACTCGTCGGCGAGGGACTCAACGTCGCGCTCGTCATGGCGGGCCTTCCGGGAGCGGTCTCGGCGACGCTCAATGACCGCGTGCTGACGTTTCTTAACCGCGCGCGCAAAGTCACACTCGAACCGCTTTCAGTCGGAGATGTCGATACCTACTATCAGCGAGCTTTCGAAGAGCTCGGCCTTGATATCCCAGGCGATCTTCGGCTGGATGCCGCTCGCGCAACCCAGGGTTCACCCTACATGTTGCAGCTCATCGGCTACAACATCGCCAATCGTTGCCAGGCAGGAGAGCGCGTAACGCAAGAGCAGGTCGACGGAGCCATCGAGGCGTCAAAAGTAGATTTCGAAAACGATGTGTGCGAGACGACGCTCGCCGCACTGTCGGACCAAGACGTCGCGTTTCTCGTCGCGATGGCAGACGACGAAGACGGCGCGTCGCGCATCTCTGATGTTGCCGAGCGCATGTCGGTCACACCCGACTACGCCCAAAAATATCGCCGACGCCTCATCGACGCCGGCGTAATCGAACAGGCCCGCCGCGGTTACGTACGCTTTGCTGTTCCCTATATGCTCGACTACCTGCGAAGTCAGCTGTAGAAAAAACCACCACAAAGGTGCCTGTCCCCTTCGTGGTGGTTTGGGCCAGTTTGTCTCGATCTGTAACAGTTAGACCGGCAAGACCGGGCTTGGTGTTACAGATCGAGATTTTTCGGTCGCCCCCTGCGATTTGTCTAAATCTGTAACAGGTAGAGGCGATTTAGCCTGCTAGATGTTACAGATTGAGACAGAAGACTCTAGTCCACGGTGATGTCGAGGTTCTTGCCGGTGAGGCCTACGTAGCCGCCCTCAGCTGCCTTGGGGCTATCGGCGTGGCAGAGAACCCACTTGTCGGCCTTCCAGTAGCAGTAGCTGTCACCAGCGGCAGGCATGTCGGCCGTGGCATCGGGACGCGGGCCGTTGGTGCCGGCGGGCAGCGCGATCATCACCTGGAAGCCGCCGTCGTCGACCATGCACGGCGTGTAGTGGAGCGTCGTGGCGTAGACCTCGACGAGTGTGCCGGCCGGCGCGCGGAAGGCCTTGACCCGAGCGGTGTCGAGCTTGCCGTCGACGATCTGCTCACGCTTGGCAAGCAGCAGGATAAAGTCGCGGGCGCCCAGGTTGAACTCGCTGGCGCGGTGATACTCCAAGCAGTTGAGCTTCGTGTTGTGTCCGTTGCACCAGCCCAGCTGGAAGGGACGGCCGCCGTACATGAGTAGACCGAGCGTGTCGGCGCCCTCGACCTGCTCAAGCTCGGGCGCGGAGGCCACGTACTTGCTGCCCTCGGGAATGGGTGTGGCGGAAAGCGCCTCGACAAGCGGGGCGGTCAGGCTGGAGGGCACGTCGTCCCACACACGACCGTAGGGCTTGAACTCGGGATCGTTGACAGAGTAGATATGCATGTTCACTCCTGTTCGTAAATGTGACTATACGAACATTCTAGAACATCACTCGTCTACAGCCTCGATCAATATCGCAAACAATGTGTAGCGGAATCGTCTGCTTGAATGGGCGACATATAGTCCCCTCTTAGCCGAGGTACTCCCTAAGGAACTCAATTGCGCTCAAACACCAGCAGTCGGTTTCCGGCGCATGGGGCTTCATCAATGCGTGCCCTCCTTCTGGATACATAACTTCCTCATGGTGCACCCCGACCGCATCCAGAGCAGCTACCATCTTTCCGAGATTGCTGGGCGATACGACATCGTCATCAGCGCATTGCCAAAGATATGTCGGCGGGTACTGCTCCCACACATGTTGATCAATACAGAAATCATCAATCGCATCGCGTTCGGCCTCACCGCATACCGAATCAAGGAACCTATGGTCTGATGCGTCTTCGGACTCATGAAGATCAATCGGTGCGTAGCATAGAACCAAAGCTTTGGGCGGCTCGCATCCGTAAGCCGCGAACCCTTTGTTATCCGTTCCCCACTCGGCGGTCAAATGTGCGCCGGCGGAAAACCCGATAACCGCGTAGCTTTTAGCTACATCGAATCTCGCTGAGTTCTCGAGGACGAAACAGACGGCTCGATTCAGATCGTCGATCGGACGCGGCATCAGGGGCTCAACCCTCACCCTGTATGACAAAACAAACACGTTATATCCTGCATCGTTGAGCTCGGGAGCGACGGGAAAACCCTCCATTTGGTGACAAACGCTTTGATAGCCCCCGCCCGAAATCGCAATGATGAACGGCGCCCCCGGTCTCCCAGGAAAGAAAAACAGTTTCGTATTGCGTCGAGTCGGGTCACGGATGCAGTCGGCTTCATCCCAAATATCGTAGGCAAACTGCTGCCCGTCATCCACGAGCTCAACGATCCGATTCAACCCGCGCAGAACGCGAGCAACTTCATACGGATTGGTATCGGAATTCAAATGGGCCGCGATGGGCTTATTCCACATGCGTTCCCAAGTTGAAGAGCGGCAAAGCATGAGGTGCTCGCCGAACCCAGCGAACTCGGGGAGAAGCGCGATTTCTCCAAACGTCATATCGGCAGTAATGGTCATAACTAGTCACTCCAAAAACGAGGTGGGCTCGCGCCGTTCAATCGCAAGCCCACCATATGCAATCTGCCGCGGGGTTTTCAGCAGCTTACATTCCAAATAATTGCCTATTCCGCCGACGCGTCTGCATCAGGGCGATACATGAAGTAGACAAGAACGAAGGTGAGGATAAAACCAACGACATTACTAAGAATTGCACCAATGAGACTGCTCATATCGCCAGAAGGATTCATATAACCGGGGAAGCTAAAAATACCGCTCGATGTCATAACGAACGTGCGAGTATTGAAGATCGCCGGGATAACGGCACTGATTGCTCCAGAAATCATGGAAGCGATAACGATCTTCTTATGCTCCAAGATGATGCCGTACAGAGCCGGTTCCGTAATTCCGCACAAGCCCGTGATGGCACAGCTGAACCCAAGGCTCTTTTCACTCGGGTCCTTCGAGCGGAGAGCAAACGCCAGGCATGCACCAACGACGCCCATGCTGCAGCAAAGAAGTCCAAGGATGGGGTCGGAACCGACGGTAATGATATTGTTGATCGAAATCACGATAAGGGCCCAGTGGAGTCCCAGGGGGATCATAATGAGGCCGAATATCGGTCCGAGAATAATGCCGCAAAGGATGGGGCTGAACTGGTAGACCGCCAACACAGCAGTCGCAAGCAAGGAGCTTGCCTGCTGGATAACAGGGCCGATCACAAGAAGCGAGATTGGGGCGGCAATTGCAACCGTCAAGAACGGAACGAGCGCAAATGCCACGGCATCGGGAAGAGCCGCGCGCAGCCCCTTATAAAGGACGGATGCAAACCAAGCCGCCACGATAGCAGGAAACACCGTAGAAGCATAGCTCACCATCGTGAACTTCATGCCGAACAGATCCAGCGCATCGCCCGCCCCGGCCGCAGCAACAAACGTCGGGTAAATCAGAATTGCTCCGAGAACTGCACCGATATATCGATCGATTCCAAAGAACTGAGCCGCAGACGACCCGACAAGAACGGGCAGGAAATACATGCAGGCATTTCCCATGCCGTACAGCAATGTGTAAATTCCGCTCTCGGTGGAGACAACACCCGCCGTCGTCAGAATACTAAGAACGGCGTTTATCATTCCGCATGCGATCAGAGCGGGAAGGACAGGCATCATGATCCCGCTGATGAGCTTCATCAGCTTTCCCAGAAAGCCCTTGGTCTCCCCTTCGCCAGCCTCGGAATCCCCCGTATCGATCCCAGCTTCTTTGACGACGATTTCATAAACCTTATCGACCTTGGGCCCCACAATTACCTGGTATTGCCCTGCGGAATGGCGAATGTCGATCACGCCATCGATTGCCTTGACCTTTTCATCGTCTACGATGCTTTCGTCCTTAAGGTTGAACCTTAAACGAGTCATGCAGTGAGCTACAAATGTAACGTTTTCTGCACCGC
>CALGKS010000094.1 GCA_937930475.1 uncultured Collinsella sp.
CTATAGGGACGGCCCATGCGATGCAGCGTCGCCGTGCAGCCAGACTGCACGGGCAGGTGCAAAAACGGCGCGATACGCTTCGGATAGCGAGCCATCACCTTGAGCAAGCGCTCGGAAATATCCATGGGCTCCACCGAGGAGATGCGCACATGGGCGATCTCGGTGCGCTCCATGATGACCTGGAGCAGCTCATCGATCTCGACATGTTCGTCGGTCGCGCTCTTGCCGTCATAGGCACCCAGATTCACGCCGGTCAGCACGACCTCGGGCACGCCGGCCTCCTGGGCTTCACGCACCTGTTCGAGCACGGACTCGACGGGCACGGAACGCTCGGGGCCGCGGGCCTTCCACACGATGCAATAGGTGCAGCGGTGGTTGCAGCCGTCCTGGATCTTCACGCCCAGCCGCGAACGACCGAGCGCATCGACCACGTCGCCATCGCTGCAGGCGGGCACGCTATCGGATTCGACACCCAGCACCTCGCAGACGCGCTCGGCGACATCAATCTTGGACGGTTCGGCAATCACGCGATCGGAGAGCTCCAACAGCTCCTCGGGATGCAAGTTGACGACGCAGCCGGTTACGACCACGTAAGGCTCGCCCGGATAGGCCAGCGCATGGCGGACGGCCTTACGGGTCTTGGCCTCGGCCTCCCCCGTCACGGCACAGGTATTGATAACAATCAGTTCTGCATCCTGAGGCTCCACCATTGCAAAACCCAGGCGCATAAGATCAGCAGTAATACGGTCGGACTCAACCCGGTTGACACGACAACCGAGGTTGACAACAGAGATATGAGGTGCGAGCACACGGGCTCCTTAATCGAGGATGTCGTCGAGGGCACTCTTGATACGGTCGGTCACCGACTTCTTACCGGATGCGACGTCATCGCCCATCTCGTCGGCAAAGGCGCGAAGCAGCTCGCGCTGCTTGTTGGAGAGATTGGTGGGGACAACAACGCGCAGCTGCACGACCAGACGACCGCGCGAACCGCCACCGCCGATACGCGGCATGCCGTAATTGTTGACGCTCACGGTGTCACCGTACTGTGTGCCGGCGGGGACGCACACCTTGACGACCTCGTCAGGCATAATGCCCTCGACCTCAATCTCGCAACCGAGCGCGGCCTGCGCAATCGAGATATCGCTCACCAGATACAGGTCATCGCCATTACGCTTAAAACGCTCGTGGTCGGCGACACGCACGTTGACGATCAAGTCGCCCGACGGCTCGCCACGAAGGCCGGCCTCGCCAAAACCACTCACGCGTAGCTGACGACCGGTCGAAACACCGGCGGGAATATCGATGTCAATCTTCTCGTGAGAAGGCGTGCGGCCCTGGCCATCACAGGTCTCGCAGGGATGATCGATGACCGTGCCTTCGCCGTGGCAGTCGGGACAGGGCGAAGAGGACTGAACCTGGCCCAGGAAAGAACGCTGGACCGTCGTCACATAGCCCGTGCCGTGGCAGCGGCTGCACTGCTTTTCAGTCGCGCCCTCGGCCTTGCCGGTACCATTGCAGTCCTCGCAAGGGGCAAGACGGTCGTAGCTGATCGTCTTTTTGCAGCCGAGCGCCGCCTCCTCGAGCGTCACCGAAAGAGAAATGGCCATATCGCGACCGCGACGGCGCTCGCGACGGCTGCGACCGCCACCACCGGCGCCACCGCCAAAGAACGACGAGAACAGGTCGTCCATGCCCATGCCACCAAAGATATCGTTGATGTCGACATAGCCAGAGCCGCCAGGGCCGTCCGCGGTGCCGTAACGGTCGTAGTTGGCACGCTTCTGCTCGTCGGAAAGAACGGAATAGGCCTCGTTGAGCTCTTTGAACTTAGCCTCGGCCTCGGGGTCGTCCGAAACATCCGGGTGTACCGTACGGGCTTTCTTTAGAAACGCGCGCTTAATCGTCCGCGCATCGGCATCCTTGTCAACGCCAAGTACCTCGTAGTAATCCCTATTTTCCGACACGACCGAATCCTTCCAACTTTCATTATTGTCACAGTGCGTCCTATACCCAAGCTGGGCCGGGCGCAAACAGAGGGTTTGATGCTATTGAGCTCCGTACGGCGAAAGCACGGCCCGCTGTGAGCAGCTCGCGAACCAAACCGACACGAGCGCGAACATAAAACCGTTGGCAAATCCATTGGCAAACTGTATCGCACCGCGCTTCCACCACAGCAGACTGCGATGAAGCACGCCGTCCGACAGCACCATGAACAAGCCCATGGCAAACGGAATGAAGCACATCATGGCAAAGGCGGAGAACACGCCCGAGATGGCCGACAGCACCAAAAACGGAGCGATGATGCCCATGAGGTAGAAGCCGGTGCGAGCCTTACCCTCCAGGCGCTCGGCCTCAACGTGCGCACGACCGACCAGATCGCCGCCCGAAGCGCCGTTCGTGCCGGCATGACCCATGTTGGGGATGCGCACCTCGTCGCCATCATGCGTGCCGGCGGGAAACTCAATCGTCTGCTCGGAGGTTACGCGGGTACGGCCGCTGCCACCGCAATCGGGGCACGGGTCGGCAACGACCTTGCCGGAACCGCCGCACTCAGGACAAACCGTCTGGAACGTGCCCGCACCAAACAGGAAGGACAGGTCGACGTCGATGTGGCCGCGACCACCACAGCTCGGGCAGGTGTGGGCATGCTCTGACGAAACGGAGCCCGATCCTCCACAATGTCCGCAGGTGTCAAAGCGGGTGTAGCGAACGGTCTTGTGGGCACCGCCCTTGGCCTCCTTGGCGTCGAGCTTGATATCGACGACCACGTTGGCGCCACTCTCGGGGTTGTAGGCCGCCTGGCCGCGACGGGGCTGGCCCCAGGCGCCCCCGAAGGGGAAACCGCCGTCAAAGGGATTGCCGTAACCGGCGCTGCCGGCATAGCCACCGCCATAGGGCGAAGCCGTCGGTGCACCGGCAAAGGGATTGCCCGACCGCATGGCGTCGTAACGCGCACGCTTCTGCTCGTCCGAGAGCACGGCGTAGGCCTCGGAAACCTCTTTAAACTTCTCCTCGGCATCCGGCTCTTTATTGACGTCCGGATGGAGCTTACGGGCCTTTTGCTGGAAAGCCTTTTGAATATCACGCGAGGTGGCGTCCTTGGAGACACCCAAAATCTCGTAGTAATCTTTTTCGTTCATCGTCGCCATGCGTGGCAACCTCCTGCTCGCAGCAGCGTATATATTGCGGTAATTCTACCCGAGCGGCCTAAGCTAGGCCCCAAAACAGCTCGAACAGAACATTTCCATCGAGCCAACCCAGGTGGGTCGGCGCCAGGCGGGCACAGGTGCGGCCGGCGACGACATCGTCAGAGGCAATAGGCCCCGCATGGGTATCACCGTTCTCGGGCACCCAAGTGGCAAGCCCAAGCT
>CALGKS010000095.1 GCA_937930475.1 uncultured Collinsella sp.
GTAAAGGTGCCATCCTTGAACGTGATCTTGTAGTTGGAGTTGGCGCCCTCAGGCTGCGTCAGGCGCAGAGCATAACCTCCGTCGCGTACACTGTCGTCATCATCGCGCTCAATCTCAATACCCTGAAGGCTCTCGCCCTCGACGAGCTCGCCAGAAGTGACGTCATACGTAAACTTGGGATCGTCCTCACCATAGGTCTTGGAGGCGTCCTGCGCCGCGACCGTTATCGCACGCGGTTTGACCTCAAGCGTCACCTTGCCGTCGACCGCCGCGCCGTCGATCGTGACGCGATAGTCGACCGTCACACTGCCGGAATCCTTGATGCTGGGCGCAACGCTCGTCCAGCCGCCGTCAGCAGCCTTGTATTCAACGACGGAACCTTCGGGCAGCGCCGAGGCGTCGACAGAGTGGTCCTTGCCGTCATATTTGCCCGAATAGCCCTTAACAGCCAGGGCCGGAATCTCTACCGCACCCGACTCATGGCCGCACACGGAGCACGTTCCATGTTTGGAGCCGGTCTCGGTAACCGTCGGCTGCTTGTCGATCGTCCATTTATACACATGCTCGGCGTACATCTTAATTGTGATGGTCTCTTTATTGCCGGCAGTGTCCGTAGCCACGATTACATGCTCAGTACCGGCATCGCCTTCAGCGGCCTTAACCGTGTACTTTCCGTCCTTGCCAGCCTTGAGCTCCTTGCCGTTATCGGTAACCGTCACCGTCTCGTCGCGGTCATCGAACACGTCAAACGTAACGCTCTCGCAGTAGGCCTTATCTACCCAGAGGTCATAAATGGTGGGGGCGTAAGTATCCACGTAGGTATAACGTTCTTCATCCCACCTGCCGTTGCAAACCCTGCAGACCTTTTGACGAACACCATCGGCCTCAGGCGTGGCGGGCGTAACGATCTCATATTTCCACCTGCAGGGCTGGCGCTCCTGAGCCTTCTTGCAATACTTGCAGACCTTAACGTGGCTACCTTCGCCATTCGGCTTCCAAGCTGCATTGTCAGCAACGGCATGAGGACCCTGCTCGATCTTGACCTCGGCATCGGGCGACGCATTGTGGTTGTTATCCTCGGCATAGCGAACGTAGTACGTTCCCGACTTCGCAAGACCGGTCAGTTTATCGTCAGACGTTATCTTCTGGTAGTCTTTGCTGAATTCGTGGCGGTATTCCATTTTCTTGGTCACGCCCGAGATGGAGCCGTCCTTGCTGCTGCACGTGGTCCAATTATTGCCCACGAGCCCAGCCGGCGCTTCCTGGTCTGCCTTGGAAATCTTCACGGTCGCTTGGCCTGTGACGGTCAGGTAGTCGGAAGCCGTCACACGGTAACGGGTCGTGTACACGGCCGCATTGCGATAGGTCGGCTTTTCCGTCGTCCAAGCGCCGCCCTCTTCGCAGTACTCAATCTTCATATCCGCCGGAACGGGGTCATTCTTAACGTTGACCGTAATGCCGTGCTCTTTGCCATCATAGGTGCCATCGAAGCCCGCGACCTCGAGGTCAAAACGTGCAACGTCAACGATCTCCCATTTGAGCGTCAAAACACTTGTGGTGCCGCCATCGGTCGTAAAGTTGCCCTTACCGATGACAATGCACTCGTATTGCCCCGGCTCAGTCTGCTTCAGTCCGGATTCGCTTCGAGCGCTGAGCTCGTAATCCTTGCCCTCAACGAGATCGACCCACTCGCCGGCACCGTTCTTGAACTTTGCACTTTCAACGACAGGCTGATGCTCCTTGCCGTCATAGGCATACTTGCCGGCGCCCTTGCCGCCGTCTTTAAGGGTGAACCGGTAAGATTGACCCCTAACCAGGCGACGCTGCGAAATCGCGAAGGCTTTTTTGCCCTCGAGCGTCTGGCCAGAGGCAGTCTCAAATGTCGTAACGACATAGTAGTAGCCGGCGTCCGTCGGAGCGTCCTTGAGCTTGGTGCCGTTTTGATACGCCTCGGCATCCGCCTGAGACTTGCACTGATACCACGTGAACTCGTCGCTGGCCGTCGCGCCCATCTGCTCCAGGTTCCACGCGCCGTCCTTATCCAAAGCGATCTTGACCGGGCAGCCATCATAGACAAGCTCAGTGCTCTGAGAGCTCGTCGCCTTGGACATGGAAAGCTTGTACGTGGCCCTCAGGTACTTTTTGACCTCACCGTTCTCGTCCTTGCCATATTCGCACTCGCTGTTGCGGAACGGGCCCACGCACGATGCGCGAACGCCCAAACCGTCAGCTTCAACGTTCCACTTGTGCTGGTGGATGGTCTCGCGGAAGACAAGCTCGCCGTTGCGGTTCACGATCTCGTATTTATCGGAGTTATCATCGGTCTTAGATGAGCCGTCTGGCACAACGCCTTCGATCTCGTCGGATTCGCAGGTGCCAAGAACACGCGACTTTACGCCGTTGCTGCCCGCAGTCTCCTCAATCGAAATCCAAACATGATAATCGCCTCCGCGCACGGAGAAGTCAGAAGCAAGGTTCAGCGCCGGCGCTGTAGCATCGGAGCTATTTTTCTTAGGGATATACAGGCTCTTGGCGGTTCCCGTAGCGATATCAGCCTCGGTATATCCGTCGCCCGCCGTTACGTCTCCTGCATGGCTGTTCTTCCAGAAGCTCGCAATGGTCGGCGACCCGCCGAGGGTAAGGGTTCCAGCAGCGTACACCACGCACGTATTGCCTCTAGCAGCGTTGCGAGAAATCTTGCCACCGTTTATGTTGCAACGTGCGCTTCGGGCAACATTAAGAGCGTCAACCGTCAAAGTGTTGTCAGACGAGCTCGAGCGCGTGCTGTGGAAGTTGCTCATCGTGCAACCGTTGAGGTTGACCGTAGCGTTGGTGACGCCCATCACGCCCGCGACAGCATAGGTATTAAGGATAGAGGAATTCTCATAATAACAAGACGCTTCGACCGACTTATAGCTCTTGTTCGTCTGCCTGACGCCCAAGTTCTCTCCATTGCCGCCGCCATTGTGGCCACTGAAGCTGCAGTTGTTGAACGTTGCTGTCAACTTTTCGGCAGCGCTTCCATCTTTGGGCATCTTAAAGCTGCCGTTGCCATCGACGGAAACAGCACCATTGAAGTCTCCGGACGTATCGTAGAATTCGCAGCCGGTAAAAGTCGCCGTGAAGGAGTTGGTGTTGCCGCCAGTCGTACTCCGGCCCTCGCGGAAGAGGTGTACGGGGACGGCATATTCTTGGGCATTGCCCGCCACTGCGTGCGAATTGCCGGCATAGTCTTGGATCTTCAGCTTTTCGAACTTGGCGGTCAGCTCGCTCTCGGTGCTGCCCAGAGAAATCGCGGGCACCTTTTGGTCTGCCCCACTGCTGTACGAAAGGGAGAAGTTCTTCGAGCCGTCGCCAACCCACAGGCTAACTGAGATATTCCCCAATGCATTCTTGTAGCCCCCGTCGTAATAACGATCGGTCAAAAACCCGCTTACGGACTGACGCACTTCACTCTTATCATGGAAGCTGACGCACGGATTGTTGATACCGATGAACTCGATATTGCTGCCCTGCTTGATGTTGAACAGCCATCGCTTTTGACTGAGCGACGCGGTCGTATAATCGTTCACGTAGACCGTGCCATCGATGTAAATCCTCACAGGATTAATCCGAGACGCATTCGGCGCGTCAATGGTGTAGCCCGATTTGGGCGTGACCTCGCCCTCGGCCGTCTTAAGCACATAGCTACCCGGCTCGGTGATTTGGACGGACTTTGCGCCGTCCTGCTTAAGCGACAGCACCTCCGCCTTCACCCCGTCGGGCATGACCTGCGTCTCGGCGGTTGCCACCGTCGGCGTTGCCACGAGTGCGCATGCCACGGTGGCGATGCCCAGCAGACGCGTCAACACGGCGCGCATCCCCATCTTCTTCTCCCTCATCATGGCTCCCTTACCCCTATGCTTTCGCGTCGCTTGGCGCCGGCGGTTGGCGTGGTCCCTCGCCAGCCGCCGGCTCAAATTGACATATATATCCACCTGGTATTGTGCAACCGCATGTTTTGACACCCTGCCGCTCGGCGCGAGTTGCGTACCGTGGGGCGCAAACGGAACGCACCCCCGCGGGTGGCGCGTGCGCGATGTGGCAAAATCGAGGTACTAAGGGGGCCCAATATGCTCAAAATCATCGCCTGCGACGACGACGTCGCCTTTCTAGATAACCTGCACCGCATGATCAACCGCTGGTCGGCCGAGACGGGCACGGCGGTCGATGTTGCACTCGTTACGCGCGGCGAGGACCTGCTGGCACGCCATGCCGCATCGCGCGCCGACATCATCATGCTCGACATGATCATGCCGCTCGTCAACGGCATGGACACCGCCCGCGAGCTGCGCCAATCCGATACCGCCGTGCGCTTGGTTTTTCTGACCTCATCGCCCGAGTTCGCGCTTGAGTCCTACGAGGTCCGTGCCTTCGACTACCTGCTCAAACCCGTGACCTACGAGCGCGTGGCGCAACTGCTTGACGAGCTGTCGAGCCTGCGTCCGGCAACGATCGACGAGCTCGTCATCAAGACGTCCTTTGGCTACCATGCCCTGCGCCTATCCGATATCGAATATGCCGAGGCTCGCAACAAGCACGTGGTCTTCCACCTGCGCGACGGCCGCGATATCGAGGCGCTCGAGCCGTTCCGCAGCATCGAGGACCGACTGGCCCAAAACGCGACCTTCTTTAAGTGCCACCGCAGCTACCAGGTCAATCTGCGCAACATCGACCACTTTAACCGCACGGAAATCGTCATGCGCTCGGGCGCGTGCATACCGCTCGCGCGCAGCTGCAAGCAGGGGTTCCAAGACGCCTACTTTGCGGCGCGGTTCGAGGGCGGGAGACGCTGATGTTCCTCTCGGCAGAACTGGTGCTCTGGGCAATCCACCACACAACGACGCTGCTCTTTGGCGTCTTTGCCTCGGCGGCGCTGTGCGGCGTCGAGATCAACCGCCGCCATGCGCTCGAGCTGGTGGGGGTCGGCGCCGTAACCGGCACTGCCTTTACGATTGCCAACCTCGTCGGTGGCGAGCTGTTTGCGCGACAGGCCTATCCACTCGTCGTGCATCTGCCGCTTGTCGTCTACCTGTGCGTGCGTTATCGTCTGAGCCCGTTGCTCACCCTGTTGGGCGTTACCAGTGCCTACCTGAGCTGCCAGTTTAGCAACTGGATGGGCATCGCCGCATTCGCCGCCACCGATTCGCAGGTCGCGTACTACGCGGCGCGCATCATCACCACGCTCGGCGTCTTTGCCGTCTTGTTGCATTGGGCAAGCGAGATTGGCCCCCGCCTGGCGATCAAAAGCCCCACCGAGCTGGAGATTCTGCTCATCCTGCCGCTCGTCTACTACATCTTCGACTACGCCACCAACGTCTATACCACGCTCTTCCACTCGGGCTCGGTGGTAACCGTTGAGTTTTTGGCGTTCGCCCTCTGCGCCTTCTACCTTATGTTTCTTGCCGTCTACCTTCGCGAATACGAGGCAAAGGAAATCGCCGAGCGTGAGCGCTGGATGCTCGCGACCCGCGACAGCGCGGCCATCAAAGAGCTCGAAGCCTGGCGCCAGTCCGGACGCGAGCTCTCGGTTCTCCGTCACGACATGCGCCACTACCTGCGCGGTCTAGCGGCCCTGATCGAAGAGGGTCACACCGATGAGGCGCTCGAGCGCATCGACGCGCTCTGCGAGACCAACGACCGCACCGCCGTGCGCCGCTACTGCGCCAACGAAACGGTCAACATTGCGCTCTCGTCGCTTTCCGCGGACATCAACGCGCACGGCATCACCGCCGACCTGCGCGCCGCCGTGCCCGAAACCGTCCACGTGGGCGATGTCGATCTGTTCAGTGTGGTATCGAACGCCCTGGACAATGCCATCGCCGCGGCGAGCGCCGCCCCCGAAGGCAAGCGGTTTGTCGACCTGGACCTTCGCTACGAAGACGGTCAGCTTCTATTGCTGGTTTCCAACACGTTTGGCCGTGCGCCGCACATGGTCGACGGCATGCCCGTGGCTCAGCACACTGGGCACGGCTTTGGCACCAAGAGCATTATGCTTGCCGTCGAGCGCATGAACGGCAACTGCCAGTTCCGCATTAACGGCGACCGGTTTGAGCTGCGCGCCGTGATGTAGGGGCTGCCACCAGCCTCGCTACAGCGGTGCAGCCGCCGGGGTCAGCTGCTTAATGTAGGCCCACATGCGCTGCTTGGCGGCCTTGTCGGTGAGCGCCGCCTCAAAACCGTCGAGCGCCAGCACGCGGCGCCCCTGCACATGGGCGACCAGGCCGGGCTTGAGCATAGCGGTGTCAAAGTCATCAATTGCCACAAGCATATCGGCATAGGTCTCGCGCATGACATCGGCCGCACTGTTGTCCAGCAGCAGCACCGCCTCGGGGTCCAAGGTCTCCAGCGCCTCGCGGAACAGATCGCACGTCAGGGCCTCGCCCGCCGCGACCGCTCCGTCGCCCGCGCCGGCAACGCTTGCCAGCACGCAGAAGTCCTCGGGCGCATACCCGATAGCCCCAAGCGCCTTGCGCAGTGCGGCGCCATCCGCGCCGGCAGCCAGCTCGCCGCCCGAGCACTCGGCTTCATCCAAATCGCCTTTGACCAGCACAATCGGCGAGCACGCGTTGCCCGCGATACGCACGCCGCGATCTGCAAGCGACGCGAGCTCCTGCTCGGTCGCCTGAGCGATGGCTTCTTTTTTCTGGCTTTGTGACGTGGGCATGCGCTCTCCAATCGTTTGCGTGCCCACCATTATATAAAAGAGCCGCCCGCGAGTGGTTGCTTTACGAGCCGCTGGGTATAAGCACGGTCGTACTGAGTTTTACGCGGCCGAGCCGCGTCGCATTATGGAGGTCACCATGGCTGACATCAAGCAGATTACCCCCGAGAACTTCGACGCTGTCGTCAACGATAGCCTGCCCGTACTGGTTGATTTTTGGGCCCCGTGGTGCGGCCCCTGCCGCTCGCTCTCGCCCATCGTAGACGAGGTTGCCGACGAGCAGGCCGGCAAGCTGGCTGTGGCCAAGTGCAACGTCGACGACAACCAGGACCTGGCCATGAAGTTTGGCGTCATGAGCATCCCCACGCTGATCGTCTTTAAGAACGGCGAGGAGGTCGACCGCTCGGTCGGCGCCTTACCCAAGGCAAGGCTTCAGGCACTGCTGGAGAAACATCTGTAATACGCTTGTTACCTGTCTGCCGTCCATGAGCGGTTTCGCACCGCTCGCCGGAGTGCCAAACGCAAGGCATGCGACCACGGATAGTATGGTAGACACAAACAGCCCCCAGTGAACGGGTGCGAGTCAGACGGACTCGCACCCGTTTTCTTATGCGGCGGCGCCCAAGGCGGGCGTAGTAGAATCTGAACCACCATTTCGCCCCGTACAAAAGGAGATTCCCATGCATGACGTCGGAATGAACATGAGCCAGCTTGCCATGAGCGTCAAGCAGGTCGACGACACCATTGAGCTCGCTCACGAGTGGAGCCATCAGTTGCTGCATGCGACCGAAAACTTTGACATGGAGCGCATTGGCGCCAAGCTCGAGGCCGCCATGTCTGCGCTGCACGAGGCGCACGATGCGCTCGAGGGCTACGAGGAGGCCATCGAGGCAGATCACAACTCCGTCGGCTCTGTGAAACTGGTGTAACGTGGCCGAGCACGAGCACGCGCACGATCACGGTGCGGACGACGATGCCAGCTGCCGCTGCAGCGGCTCCAGCTCCGAGCTGGTCCGCTTTTCGGTCACCGCGCCCGATGACCTGCTGCGCCGCTTTGACGAGCAGATCGCGCGCCGCGGTGACGTGGCTAACCGATCCGAGGCCGTACGCGATCTGATTCGCGCCTCGATCGCCAAGGAGCAGATGCGCACGCCCGACGAGCAGGTCATCGGTTCGCTCACCATGATCTATGACCACCATACCGGCGATCTGACGCGCCGCCTGGACGAGGTGCAGCACGACTACACCGACGAGATCGTCTCGACCATGCACGTGCATCTGGACCACCACAACTGCCTGGAGATTCTGGCGCTCAAGGGTCGCGGCAAACGCGTCTACGAGCTGGCGGACCGGTTGCTGGGGCTGCGCGGCGTTAAGCACGGCGAGCTCACCTGCGCCGCCACCAAGCAAAGCCTGGGGCTCTAACAGCACATACTTCAATGAAGGAGGATCGCATGCGGCATGTGCATATTCATGTGACGGGCATTGTGCAGGGCGTTGGCATGCGGCCATTTGTGTATCGCGAGGCTATGGCGCATGGCATTTGCGGCTGGGTGCTCAACGCGGGCGATGGCGTGCACATCGAGGCGCATGCTTCGGTCGAGGCGCTCGACGGCTTTGTCGCCGCGCTGTCGGAGCACGCGCCTGCCGCGGCCCGCGTTGAGCATGTCGCTGTTGCAGACCTGGAGCCCGACGTTTGGGATGCTGACGATGAGCAGGCCTTTCGTATCGTAGCGTCGCAGGATCAGACCGCGCACACGACGCTCATCTCCCCCGATATCGCCACCTGTGACGACTGCCTGCGCGAACTGTTCGACCCCGCCGACCGGCGCTATCACTACCCCTTTATCAACTGCACCAACTGCGGGCCGCGCTTTACCATCATCCGGTCGCTGCCTTATGATCGAGCGGCCACGTCGATGGATTGCTTTCCCATGTGCCCCGAGTGCGCCGCAGAGTATGGCGACCCGCTTGACCGGCGCTTTCATGCGCAGCCCGATGCCTGCTTTGACTGCGGGCCACATATTACTTGGCGCGAGGTGGCGGGCGACATGGAGCTCGAGGGCTCGGGGGCGACGCCAGCCGTCGGCAACACGCGCGAAACCAGCGATGTCATTATTGACCGCTGTGTCGAGCTGCTGGCCAGCGGCGGTATTGTCGCCATCAAGGGCCTGGGCGGATTCCATCTGGCCTGCAACGCCGCCAATGAGCAGGCGGTGGTCGAGCTGCGCCGTCGCAAGCGCCGCAGCAACAAGCCGCTTGCCGTTATGGTGCGCAGCCTTGCCGATACCGAACGCCTGTGCCATGTCGATGATGCCGAGCGCGGCTTGCTAACCGGTAGCATCCGCCCCATCGTGCTGTTGCGCCGGCATACTGTTGGCGAGGGAGATTCCCCCGACGCCCTTACACTCGCGCCGTCCGTCGCGCACGATCTACCCGAGCTCGGCGTCATGCTCCCCTATACACCGCTTCAGCATCTGCTGCTTGCAGCTGCCGCGTCGCATGACATGCACGCGCTAGTCATGACCAGCGGAAACCTGAGCGAGGAACCTATCGAAACTGATGACGGCCTTGCTTGGGAACACCTCATTGCCGCCGGCATTGCCGATGCGCTGCTCGGCAACGACCGCGCAATCCTCTCGCGCTATGACGACTCCGTTGTACGTGTGGTCGACGGCACCGTCATGCCTGTGCGTCGCGCACGCGGATATGCGCCGCAACCGTTGCCGTTGCCGGCGCTCAACGGCACTGCACCCTGCGTGCTCGCCTGCGGCCCACAGCAAAAGGCAACGATCGCATTCACGCGCGAGGATGCGAACGGCGAGGCAGCCTGTTTTGTGTCGCAGCATATCGGCGATGTCGAAAACGGCGAGACCTTCGATGCCTGGAGCGCCGCACGCTCGCGTCTGGAAAACCTCTTTGACCTGGCGCCTGCCGCCTTGGCATGCGACATGCATCCCAGCTATCTGTCGAGCCAGTGGGCGCGCGAACAGGCGCAGGAACAGGGCATGCCGCTCGTCGAGGTGCAGCACCATCATGCGCATATCGCGAGCGTAATGGCCGAGGCTATCGCCACGGGCCAGCTTACAACCGACGCGCGCGTCCTTGGCATCGCCTTTGACGGTACGGGAGCGGGCACCGACGGAACCATTTGGGGCGGCGAGTTCCTTGTCGCCGGCCTTGCCGATTTTGAACGCGCCGCGCACCTGCGCACCTGGGCGCTGCCAGGCGGTGCCGCATCCGTGCGCGATGCCCGGCGCAACGCCTTTGCCCTGCTCAGTGAGCTCGGCCTGCTCGAGCACCCAGGTGCCGCAGGGCTATTGAGCACCCTCGACGAGCAGACACGCAGCATCACGGCTACGATGATCGAGCGCGGCATCAACAGCCCACGCACGAGCAGTATGGGGCGTCTCTTTGATGCCGCGGCAGCGATTCTGGGCATCTGCGACAAGGCAACCTACGAAGGCGAGCCTGCCATCGAACTCGAAGCCGCCGCCTGGCGCGCGCTCGGCGGTAAGACCGTTCGCCTCGACGGCAATCATACAGGCGTATCCACGTCTGCCGACGACTCCCCCATCTTGGACCCCCAACCGCTCATCGAAGCTCTTCTGAATGGAATCGAGGCAGGCGCGCCGGCCGACAGGCTCGCGCTCGACTTCCACGTCGCCATCGCATGCGCGTCGGCCCGCATCGCAAGCGAGATCTGTGAGCGCGAAGGCCTCGATACCGTCGCGCTCTCGGGCGGTGTGTTCATGAACCGGCTTTTGCTTCAGCTCCTTACCCACGAACTCAAAGACGCCGGTCTTGCCGTCTTGGTCCCCCACGCTGTGCCCGTCAACGACGGCTGCATCGCCTACGGTCAGGCCGCCATCGCTCGCGCTCGCCTCGCGCAGACGGCGTCACGATAGGCTTTTTGCCGGCCTGCGCTCAACCGTCTCACAGGTGTAACGCGTTTGCTCGCGACTCCCGCGAGCGCTACCATCAACTGATGGGTAATTAGGCGCCTGTCCAGCGCAAAACGTATAAAAGGGGAACATTATGTGCCTTGCCGTTCCCGGTAAAGTGGTCAAACGCGACGACGACCTTAAGGCGACCGTCGACATGATGGGCATCGAGCGCCCCGTTTCGCTGCGCCTCGTGCCGAC
Source organism: uncultured Collinsella sp. (assembly GCA_937930475.1). GTDB lineage: Bacteria > Actinomycetota > Coriobacteriia > Coriobacteriales > Coriobacteriaceae > Collinsella. The sequence goes on from CALGKS010000095.1 coordinate 10,849, forward strand.
GGCACAGGTAGGCGACTATATTCTCGTGCACGCCGGCTTTGGCATTCAAATTGTCGACGAGCAGGAAGCCCAAGAGACACTCGAGCTCGTCAATACCATGGCCGAGCTGGCCGAAGAGGACCAGCTCGCCACCAACCCGGCCGAGGCATACTAGTGGCGGCGGCGCAGCCGGTTCGCTCCGGTATCGACTTTTCGGCATTTCGCGATCCCAAGCTGGCTCGCGAGCTCATTGATCGTATTCATGAGCTTGTCGGCAACCGCAGCATCAACCTTATGGAAGTCTGCGGTACTCATACCGTGAGCATTGGCCGTTATGGCTTTCGCTCCATTATGCCGACGGGACTCAAACTGCTAAGCGGCCCGGGGTGCCCCGTTTGCGTCACCGCCAACCGCGACATCGATCACGCAATCGCGCTTTCCAACATGGACGGCGCTATCATTACCACCTTTGGCGACATGATGCGCGTGCCCGGATCGTCCACCTCGCTTGCCGCGCAAAAGGCGGCGGGGCGCGATATCCGCATCGTCTACTCTCCGCTCGACGCACTCGACATTGCCGAGCAAAATCCCGAACGCCCGGTCATCTTTATGGGCGTCGGCTTTGAGACCACAACGCCCACCATCGCCGCCGCCATTCTGGAGGCCGATGCACGCGAGCTCCAGAACTTCTCGGTCTACTGCGCTCACAAGACCACGCCGCCGGCGCTGCGCGCGATCGCCAACGACCCCGAGACCACCATCGACGGTTTTATCCTGCCGGGCCACGTCGCTACCATCACAGGCCTGGCACCCTTTGGGTTTTTGGTCGATGAGTTCGAGACCCCCGGCGTAGTCACCGGGTTTGAGCCGGTCGATATTCTGCAGGGCATCTGCATGCTGGTCCAGATGGTTGTCGAGGACAGACCCGCAATCGACAACGCCTACCGCCGTGGCGTCAACGCTGACGGCAACCCCGTGGCGCGCCAGCTGGTCGGGCAGGTATTTGAGCCGTGCGACACCACGTGGCGCGGGCTGGGACCAATTGCCAACTCGGGTCTTTCCATCCGACCCGAATTCGCGCGCTTTGATGCCGGCGCCCGCTTTGACGTGCCCATTGAACCGACGGTCGAGCCACGCGGGTGCCGCTGCGGCGACGTGCTGCGCGGTGCCATCACGCCGAGCGACTGCCCGTTGTTTGGCCGCACCTGCACGCCCGAACACCCCGTCGGCCCCTGCATGGTGAGCTCCGAAGGCAGCTGCGCGGCGTACTTTAGATACCACGGCTAGCCCGGACGCACCCGCACGCTGGCACCACCCACGATTGGAGTTTTGGATATGTCCCATAGCATCACCGATAGCACCGTCCTGTTGGGCCACGGCTCCGGCGGTCAGATGATGAAGCGCATTATCGATGAGGTCTTTCTGGATGCCTTTGGGTCGCCCGAGCTGCTTGCGGGCAACGATGCCGGTGTCGCCGCGCTGCCCGCAAGCGGGCGAATCGCCATGTCAACCGACAGCTTTGTGGTAACGCCGCAGTTCTTCCCCGGTGGCAACATCGGCCGCCTCGCCGTGTGCGGAACCGTCAACGACGTCGCGACCTCGGGCGCCAACGTGCGCTACCTATCGTGCGGCTTTATCCTCGAAGAGGGCTACCCCATGGACAAGCTGTGCCAGATTGTGCAGACCATGGCCGAAACGGCACATGAGGCAGGTGTGAAGATTATCACCGGCGACACCAAGGTGGTCGAGCGTGGCGGTGCCGACGGCGTCTACATCAATACCGCCGGCGTGGGCGAAGTGCCCGCGGGCGTAGTGCTCAGCGGTGCAAACTGTCGGCCCGGCGACGCCATCCTGGTATCGGGTACGCTGGGCGACCACGGCATCGCCATCATGAGCCAGCGCGAGGGTTTGGCGTTTTCGAGCAACATCGAAAGCGACGCTGCGCCGCTCAACCACCTGATTGCCGACGTGCTGGCCGCCGCCCCCGGCACGCGCTGCTTCCGCGACCCCACGCGCGGCGGCCTGGCATCCACGCTCAACGAGTTTGCCCAGGCCAGCGGCGTTGCCATGGAAATCGACGAGGATGCCGTGCCCGTGCGCCCCGACGTGCAGGCGGCATGTGAGATGCTCGGCTACGATGTGTTGCAGGTTGCCAACGAGGGCAAGATGGTCGCCGTAGTGCCGGCCGAGCAGGCCGATGCCGCGCTGGCGGCCATGCGCGTCGCCCACTACGGCGAGAACGCCGCCATTATCGGTCGCGTGCTGCCGCTTGCCGAGGGCGCCCGTCCCGCCGTGCGTGTACGCACCGGCTGGGGATCGACCCGCATCCTCGACATGCTCGTGGGAGAGCAGCTGCCGAGAATTTGCTAGGGCGGAACTGCACGGTCGGCGCGATGTGGCTTGATGTCCCTGGAGATGTTCAGATTCCAAGCATGCCCAACGCGGAAGCCCAGTATTATGAGGTGCGTTTTGAAACCCAACGACGGGAGCTTTCATGGCAGCAGCTTTTTCCCATGTGATTTTTGATTTAGACGGCACCCTCCTCAACACGATCGAGGACCTGGCGGCCGCCGGCAACCACACCTGCGAGATGCACGGCTGGCCCACGTTTGCCGTGGACGAGTACCGCTACAAGGTGGGAAACGGCATGCTTAAGCTGGTCGAGCGCTTTATGCCCGCCGAATATGCGGGCGACGGCCGTATGTTTGAGCAGACGCTTGCCGAATTTAGAGCTTATTACGGCGAGCACAAGGAGGACCACACCGCCCCCTACGCCGGCACGATTGAGATGCTCGACCGCCTGCGCGCAGCGGGCGTTCAGCTTGCCGTGCTCACCAACAAGGATCATATTTCGGCAGCCCCGCTTATCGAGAAATACTTTGGCCCCGAGCGCTTTGCGCTGGTGCAGGGCCGTGTGGACGCATTTCCGCCCAAACCCGAGGCACCCGTCACGCTGCATGTGATGGAGGAGCTGGGCGCCGATCCGGCAACCACACTCTATGTGGGCGATTCGAATGTCGATGTTCTGACCGGCCACAACGCCGGCCTTAAGAGCGCGGGCGTCAGCTGGGGCTTCCGCGGCCGCGCAGAGCTGGAGGCCGCCGGCGCCGACTACGTGGTAGACACCCAAGACGAGCTCGCTGCACTAATCTTGGGCGAGTAACGAAGCCGACGCGCTACGCAGTCGCGGCGATTTTGCCGTGTGGAAACTGCGTCCCGTTTTGACGCCTCAAACTGGGACGCACTTTCCAGTTGAGCCCCGTTAGGGAAACGGCATCCCGTTTTGGAGCAATATTCCGGGTCGCACTTTCCGCAACCCACCCCATCCGGAAACCGCGACCCACTATTCAGCCAAAAACCGGGCCACATTTTCCCTAGTGTCCGCGATGCAACGCCGGTGCATTGGGGTCAGGTTCATATGCACCAACATGGTGCAAACTAACCTGACCCCAATGCACCAAACTCGCAAGGAGTGTCCCCAACTGCCGGCAGAAAAGGAACGTCCCCAAGTGCCACCTTCCAACATCGGCAACGCCATAGGTTGAGAAAAAGGCAGCGAAAACCCGCCAGGGCGAGCAAGGTGCCTTGAAAGAGGAGGGCATTGACCTTCTGGTCATGCCCGACGATTGAAAGGCAGATTGCCGCTCTGGCGGGTTTGCAGCGTCGAGCCGTTACGCGGTTCGTAGAACCGCGTAACTAGTTAGCTCATCATGGCATTCATCATCTCGTTGGTTGCGGAATCGTCGGCAGACCACT
>CALGKS010000096.1 GCA_937930475.1 uncultured Collinsella sp.
TTGGTCTTGCCGTTCTCGTCCTCGTTAATGCGCAAGCCCCGGAGCTTGCCCCACAGCTTATCGGCCTCGGCGCGTGTATCGCCATGGCCCACGCCCAGCAGTACCAGGTAACCGCGGCCAATCTTTCCCACGCACTCGCCGTCGACCGTCACGCCGGCGTTGAGTACGCGCTGCACCACCGCACGCACGGCCTACTCCTCGCCCGTCAGCTTGGCGGACAGATGCTCGAGCGCATGGAATCGATGGCTGATGGCGTTCTTCTCGTCCGCCGTCAGCTCGGCCATGGTCTTGCCCGGCGTGTCGACCGGCAGGAACAGCGGGTCGTAGCCAAAGCCGTGATCGCCGCGACCCTCGTGCGCGATAACGCCCTCGCAGGCGCCCTCGCCATAGGTGACCAGGCCGTCCGTGTCGATGAGCGCAACGACGCTCATAAAGCGCGCGGTGCGATCCTCGTCTGCCACGCCCTCCAGATTCACGAGCAGCTTGGCGTTGTTGGCGGCATCGTCGCCGTGAACGCCCGCGTAGCGCGCGCTATACACACCAGGCTCACCGTCCAGCGCGTCGACGACTAGACCGGAATCGTCGGCGATGGCCATAAGACCCGTCTCTTCGACGGCAGCCTGCGCCTTGATGATGGCGTTCTCCAAAAACGTCGTGCCGTTTTCCTCGGGGTCCTCAAAATCGCCCAGCTGGCCGAGCGCCACAAAGCGAACCTCAGGCATGACCTTGCCTAAAATGGCCTCGATCTCGGTGAGCTTATGGGCGTTGCCCGTTGCCACGACAATGGTCGCCGCCGGGTCGAGGGTGTCGATGTCGATCTTCTCAAGTGCCATGAGTGGTCTCCTTGTCTCTATAGCAATGCCGCGCCGAGGGCGACGAGGGCCTCCGCCTCTCCCCTCTCAATCAACGGCAGTCTTATACTTCGACGTTTTCCCAGATAAAACCTGCCAAAATAAACCTGTCCCTTTTTGGCAGGTTAGGCGATGGCTTGGCGCTGAAGCTCGATGAGCTCGGCGATGCCTTTGTCGCCCAAGTCGAGCAGGGCGTTGAGGCGCTTACGGTCAAAGGGCGCCTGCTCGCCAGTGCCCTGGAGCTCGATCATCTCACCGGTGTCGGTGGCGACGAGGTTCATGTCGACTTCGGCATGGCTGTCCTCGGAATAATCGAGGTCAAGCAGCGTATTGCCGTCGACAACGCCCATGGAGATGGCGGCCACCTGGCCGGTAAGCGGGATGCGCTCGATCTTGCCCGCCTCGACCCACATGGCGAGGGCGTCGTGCAGCGCCACCCAGGCGCCGGTGATGCTCGCCGTACGCGTACCGCCATCGGCCTGGATAACGTCGCAGTCGACGGTGACGGTGTACTCGCCAAACGCCTTCATGTTGACGACCGTGCGAAGGCTGCGACCGATCAAACGCTCGATCTCCATGGAGCGGCCCTTGCGATTGGCATGCTCGCGCTTGCAGCGCTTGCCGGTCGACGCCGGTAGCATGGCATACTCCGCAGTCACCCAACCGGCCTTGGCGCCCTTGCGCCAGCCCGGCACGCCCTCCTCGATGGTGGCGGCGCACAGCACGCGCGTGTCGCCAAACTCCGCCAGGCACGAACCGTGGGCATGCTTCATGACGCCGCGGGTAAGCTTGACGGGGCGAAGTTCGTCGGCGGCGCGACCGTTAGCGCGGTTGACCTGCATATACTCCATGAAATGATCCTTTCGGCTAAAGATGAGGCGAAAGCTTTGGCGGCTATTGCGCGCCTAGCCAAGTTCGTCGATATCGATATGCTCGATGCTCTTGAGCGGCTGGCCGAAGATAAAGCTACCCGCCACCGCAAACTCGGCAATGTTATCGGTCAGTTCGCGCGTAGTCTCCTCGGCGGAGCTCACCACGCGCACCCCGGGCCCCAGCGCATGGCGGATAGGCCCCACCAGCAGCGGGAAGTGCGTACAGCCGAGCACCACGGTATCGATACCGCGGTCGCGCAGCGGCTCGACCGTAGCGCCCACCAGCGCGCGCACGGCAGGCGTATCGAAGATATCCTCGTTCTCGAGCCACTGCTCTTGCAGATGCGCGCCCGAGGCGAGCTCGTGCTCGACGACCTCGACAAAGCTCGAGGCAGGACAGCCGTATACGTCGACACCGGCATCCAGATCCTGAATGGCGCGCGTGTAGGCACCCGAGCGAATGGTGAGGTTGGTGGCAAGCACGCCCACGCGACGCGTGCGGGTGCTGTTGATTGCCGCGCGGGCGCCCGGCGCGATCACGCCGATCACAGGGACGTCGAGCACCTGCTGGGCCAGGCGCAAAGCCGCAGCGGTCGCCGTGTTGCAGGCGATGACCATGATCTTGACGTCGTGCTTCGACAGCCAACGGCCCGCCTGCAGCGCAAACGAGCGCACCTCGTCCTCGGTACGGGTGCCGTAGGGGCAGCGCTTGGTGTCGCCAAAGTAGTAGACGGACTCGTGCGGCAGCGCCGTCGCGATCGCACGCGCAACCGTCAGACCGCCCAGGCCCGAGTCAAACACGCCGATCGGGCGCGTGTCACCTGCCAGATTCTCGATATCGGACATGACCTCACCAGATTCTTTCTCGAAAAGATATGGCCCAGCGCGACGGAACCGCGCTACGAACGGGCCGCGACAAGCAGCTCGGCCGTTGCCACCCAACCGTCGACAATCTTGCCGCGCGTGACGTAGGCATTGTCGCAGGTATCCAGGAACTCGGACGCACCGGCGCTGGTCAGGCCGTTCTCGACCAGGCAGAACGTGCCCACGTGGTCGGCCATGAAGAAGTCAGACTCGGAATCGCCGAGCGCCAGCGTCTCCTCGCGCTCGATACCCAGGTGCTCGCAGAAACGTGCGATGGCAACGCCCTTGTTGAGGCCCGCGGGATTGATGTTAAACGCGCGACCGTCCTCGACGCGATCGAGCTCGAGCGTCGTCGGCTTGGACAGGTGCGTCAGATGGCCGTTGCAAGCCCAGACCAGGCCGTAACCGGCTTCGTCGAGGATAGCCTGAACCTCGTCGTCGGGCACATCGCCGCGCATGCCGACGGTGACCTCGCGGTACTTGTAGCCGGTCGACATATCGTTGTGGTACTCGATCTTGTGCGGCCAGCGAGCGAGGATCTTCTCGCACACGCCGGTCTGCTCAATCACCTGATGCGGCGTGAGCCCGCAGGCTGGGTCGTAGGGCATGTCGCCGGTCAGGTACTCCCAATCGTTGGCTTTAAGGTCATACATGACCAGACCGCCCATCTCGCCGATGTAGGAGTTGAGGCCGAGCACGCGCGCGTCCTCGTGGATCATGGTACGGTTGCGGCCCGAGGTGGGAACCACCTGAATGCCAGCACGAGCGAGCGCCACGACGGCCTCGACGAGTTTGGTCGAGGGGTTGCCGTCGTTGTCGCGCAGCACGCACGAGCCGGGTGCAAGCATCGTGGCATCCAGGTCGGTAAAGACGTATTTGACCTTGGCCAAGCGCTCGCGCATCTCGCCCGAAAGCTCAGCGACGGTCGGCAGGGTATTGTGGGACATGGTTACTCCGTTTACGTAGAAGGGTTTGGACTTGGACGGCATGTTTTGATTGAGGGAACACGCTTATGGCGACAGCGCACTCAGGGCGCCGCCGCCATCATGGTTCATTAGTCAAACTGGGTAACATCGATCAGGCGATTGGCCAGCGAAAGGTCGCTCTCGATGGGCACGAACTCGTCGCCCACGTGCATGAGCTCCTCGTCACCCTTTGCCAGCAGCAAGACAATGGTGGGAGCATCGGGGTTGACGTACTCCTCGCGCGCCGCCTTGAACGCCGCATGCACAGCGGCTTCGCGGTCGAGGATGATCTTGTTCGGCGTATCGTCGGGAACATGCTCGGCAAGCTCGCGACAGACCTTCATCGGGTCCTCGTGAGCTGGATCCTCGTTCGTAAAGATCATCAGGTCGGAATACGGTGCGGCCTCGCGTGGCAATTGCTCGCGGCGCTCCTGCGCCTTGCCGCCGGCGGCGCCAAACAGCGCAATGACGGGGCTAGCGGGAAACGCGCGCTTGACCGACGAGAAAAGCGAACGGAACGAAAGCTGGTTGTGCGCATAGTCAACGACGCAGATCACGCGGCCGTCCTTCGACTCCACGACCTCCATGCGGCCCGGCACACGCAGTTTGGAGAGGCCCTTCTTGATAGCCTCGATACCGATGCCGATCTCGTGCGCAGCGGCGATAGCGACCAGCGCGTTTTCCACGTTAAAGTCGCCCGCGATACCCAGCAGGACCTTCTCCCCCGCCTCGGGCTCGTCGGCGCTCATGCCGTGCAAGTTGAACTCGATGTTAAAGCCGAGCATGCGGACATCGCTCGCCCACAGGCTTGCCTCGGGATGCTCGACGCCAACGGTCACCAAGCGCTCGGCCGTCGACGCTGCCTCTAGCACACGGTCAACCTCATCGGTGCCCAGATTCACCACGGCGGTCTTTGCCTGGTCAAAGATCCTAAGCTTGCTCTCAAAATAATCCTCAAACGTGGGGTGTTCGATCGGCGAGATGTGGTCGCGGCCGATGTTGAGGAAGCACGCCACGTCAAACGGCAGATTCTCGACGCGTTGGTACTTGAGCGCCTGGCTCGAGACCTCCATGACCATGGACTGGCGACCGGACGTGCGGCAGTTGGCGATATGGCGCCAAACCTCGGGGGCCTCGGGCGTGGTGTTGGTGCTCTCGTAGCACTCGATACCATCGTCGGTACTCACCGAGCCGATCATGCCGCAGGACTCGCCCGCCGCCTTGATGATGGACTGGAGCATAAAAGCGGCCGTGGTCTTTCCCTTGGTGCCGGTGATGCCCACGATCTTGACGTCGTGGTCGGGACGGTCGTAGACCTCCGGCGGCAACAGGGCCATGGCCGTGCGAACACTATCAACAACCAGCATCGCAGCACCGCTCTCCTGCGCCAGCGGCTCCAGAGACTCGACCAGCGACTCCTCGCACACAAATGCGACGGCGCCCGCATCGAGCGCCATGCTCAAAAACGCGGGCTTAAAGGCAGCACCTTTGCAAAAGAATACGTCACCTGCCGAGACCGCGCGCGAATCAAACGAGCAGCCGGTCACGGCGCGCTCGTCAACCTGCTCTGATGCGCGCAGCTCGCCGCACACATCGAGAAGCTTGGCAAGCGTATCGACCGTGGTCACGGTCGCGGAATCCGAATGGTGCATCTTTCACCTTTCTCAGCCATTTGGCAGGGACGGTTTTATAGTAACTGAAACGCACCCACGCAAAAACGGCTCCCGGAGGAGCCGTTACGCGCAGGCGTTCGTAAGCCGAGGCTAGGCAGCCTGAACAGCGGGCTGGTCCTCGTCGATAAAGAAGCGCTTGTACCACACTAGGAACACGAGCGGCGTATAGATCTTGCGCTGGAAATCGCCCTTGCCCGCAAAGTGCAGATCGAGCAGGTGCATGAGCTCGTCGGTATTGAAGAACTCGCTTGCCCACGGCGCGGTGAAGTACTCCTTGACATAGTCGTACCACTTTTGCTCGCGCAGCCAGTAGACAATCGGCACCGGGAAGCCCACCTTGGGACGGGTGGCCCACTCATCGGGCAGCGACTTGTTGGCAGCGTGGCGGAGTACCTGCTTGTTGCCGTTCTCGTTGATGCGGTAGCGATCGGGAATGTGCTCGGCGAACTCCATGACTTTGCGGTCCAGGAAGGGCACGCGCAGCTCCAGCGAGTGCGCCATGCACATCTTGTCGGCCTTGAGCAGAATGTCGCCCGGGAGCCACATGTTCATGTCCAGGTACTGCTTCTTGACCAGTTCGGGCTGACCCTTCACGCGTGCGTAGATGGGTGCAGCGAGCTCAAAGGCGCCGTCGCCGGTGTTGTACTCGGGCTTGAGCACGCCGTCGACCTCGCGCTCCGGCCATACCAGAGCCTGTCCCAGGAACGACTTCTCGGGGATCTCGGCACCCTTGACCAGGAAGTTATGTCCCTTGAAGTACGGCATATGCAGCGCCAGGTTACCGAGCGCGCGACGGATGGGCAGCGGCACCATCTTTTTGTACTTGCGCACCGGGACCGTATCCTCGTAGTAGGCGTAGCCGCCAAAGAGTTCGTCGGCGCCTTCGCCCGAAAGCACGACGGTAACGTCCTTGCGGGCCATCTCGGCCAAGAACCACAGCGGCACGGAAGACAGGTTGGACTGCGGCTCGTCCATGTGATACTGGATGTCCTCGAGCGCACCGAAGAACTCGTCGGCGGTAATCATCTTGCGAACGTTCTCGACGCCGAGCTTATCGGAAAGCTCCTTGGCGTAGTTGGTCTCGTTGAAGTTCTTGTAGTCAAAGCCCACCGAGAAGGTCTTGTCGGGCATGAGGCAAGCGGCAATGTAGCTGGAGTCGACGCCACCGGAGAGGAACGACGCGACCTTGACGTCGGCGATGCGATGGGCCTCGACGCTCTCGTGCACGACCTCGTCCAGCTCGTCGACGTACTCTTCGAACGGCTTCTCGACGGCAGAGTAATCGCAATCCCAGTAACGCTCGATGTTCATCTTGCCGGTCGGGATATCGACGGTAAAGTAGTGCGCCGGCGGCAGCTTGTAGACACCCTCGAAGAAGGTCTCCTCGGTTGCCGAATACTGCAGCGTCATGTACGGACGCAGGGCCTTTTTGTTGACCGCCTTGTGGAAGTGCGGGTAGTCCAGGAAGCTCTTGATCTCGGAGCCAAAGAGCACGCCCGGAGCGCCGTCGCCCGCATCGGCCATGGGATAGTAGTAAAGCGGCTTGATGCCAAAGATGTCACGGGCGCCAAAAAGCTTGTTCTTCTTTTTGTCCCAGATGACGAAGGCGTACATACCGCGCAGGCGATCGAGTACGGCCTCGCCCCACTCCTCGTAGCCGTGCAGGAGGCTCTCGGTGTCGGCGCCGCAATGGAACTTGTAGCCCTTGGCTTCGAGCTCGGAACGGAGTTCTTGGAAGTTGTAGATCTCACCGTTGAAGACAATGACGACGCTGCCGTCCTCATTGGCCATGGGCTGAGCGCCGGCCTCGGTCAGGTCGAGGATCGACAAGCGGCGGAAGCCGAGGGCAACGCGGCCGTCGATAAACTGACCGCCCATGTCGGGACCGCGATGGACGATGCGGTCCATCATCTTGGTGAGCACCTCGGATTGGTTATCCGTCCCACCGACAAAACCGACAAAACCGCACATATACTATCCCCTCTGCTGTTGCTGGGCATCAAATCGAATCAGTAGCTTTTGAGTATACCCGAGGGCGTAAAGAGGGGCGGAATGTTCAGGCAATCTCAACTGAATCAGCTCCGCTGCGACACGTGCCAGTTACCTTTAATGGATATGAGATGAATGAGGCGATTGTTTTGCTATACTCTCTCCGCACGGGCGATTGGCGCAACGGTTAGCGCAGGTGCTTTACACGCACAAGGCTGGGGGTTCGAATCCCTCATCGCCCACCACTGATTTGATAGGCTCCCAGCAATGGAAGCCTTTCTTTTTTGGGCCCATCGCAGAGGGATTCGAACCCGACAGGGTGCGGAGCTGAGGAAACGCGAAGCGTTTTCCAGCGCAGCACGCGAGGGCCGCAGGCCCGAAGCGAAAGCGGGCGGCGTCAGCCGCACGCGACATCCCTCATCGCCCACCACTGATTTGATAGGCTCCCAGCAATGGAAGCCTTTCTTTTTTGGGCCCATCGCAGAGGGATTCGAACCCGACAGGGTGCGGAGCTGAGGAAACGCGAAGCGTTTTCCAGCGCAGCACGCGAGGAGCGGAGCGACGAAGCGGGGCGCGGGCGGCGCCAGCCGCACGCGGACATCCCTCATCGCCCACCACTGAATTGTTAGGCCTCCAGCGATGGAGGCCTTTCCTTTTTCAGGCCCAGCGCATGGGATTCGAACCCGCCAGCACGTCTGTCACAAAGGCCGTGGTCAAAAAATGGCAAAAATGAGTACTGCTACTTTGTTTGCAACATATAAATAGACAGTATTTGCTTAAGTTACGCAACATATGTCCATTATAAGGGCTAACAGTTGAATCAAAATCGTGCTTTCATCGCCATTTCGACTTGCTATCTGGCCTTATTAGTCCAAAATTGCTGCTACCAAATCGGTAACAGTACTCATATTTGATGTTTTTTGACCAGCAGGTCTCCCTGCCTTAGCAAATCTAAGGCAAAACGGGCTCCAGACCGCTGAATCATGCCGCGTAGGGCACTTCCGCAGTCCGGAACCCGGTCCAATTTGAATTATCGCACCGCGTTAGCCCAAGACACCCGACAGGATCTCGATCAGGCTGTCCACGTCGGCTTCCTCGCAGACGAGCGGCGGCAAGAAACGCAGCGTATGGGCACCCGTAGCGTTAATCACGACACCGGCGGCCAGCGCGCGGGCAACAATATCATGCGCATCGCCCGCAGCGTCATCCAAATCACAGCCGAGCATCAAGCCGCGGCCACGTACCTCGGTCACGTGCGGCAGCTTGGCGAGCTTTGCCTCCATATAGACACCCACCTTGGCAGCATGGTCGGCATAATCGCCACGCACAAGCGCGGAGAGCGTCGCGGCACACGCCGCGATGGCCAAGCAGCTACCGCCAAAGGTCGAGCCGTGGTCGCCCGGCTTAAACACGTCGGCAATCTCCTTCTTTGCCACGACGGCACCCATGGGCACGCCATCGGCAATGCCCTTGGCAAGGCTCATGATGTCGGGTTCCACGCCATAGGTCTGGAATGCAAACGGCTTGCCGGAGCGGAAGATGCCGCACTGGACCTCGTCGGCGATAAGCACGGCGCCCACTTCGTGTGCCAAGTCACGCGCCGCCGCCATAAACTCCTCGGTCATGGGGTGCACACCGCTCTCGCCCTGAATCGGCTCGAGCATGACAGCGCAGACCTCGCTTCCCAGCTGCTTAAAGATCGAACGCAGTTCGTCGACATCGTTGGGCGAGCAGGCCACAAAGCCACCCGGCAGCGGACGGAAGCTGTCCTGCAGCCAATCCTGCATGGTGGCGGCAATGGTCTCGAGCGTACGGCCGTGGAAGCCGCCGCGCATGCATACGATGGTGTTGCCGCCGTTACCAGCACGCTTGGCGTACAGACGTGCGAGCTTCATCGAGCCCTCGTTGGCTTCGGCACCAGAATTGGCAAAGAACGTCTCCCACACCTGCTCGTCCGCAGCCGGGGCACCGAGCGCAGCGGCCGTGGTCTCATCGCCGGCGGCAATGGCATCGGCCAGCACGCACGCACCATCTACGTCGTCGTTGGCAAGCTTGGACAGCAGCGCCGCGACCTGTCCGCGCTGCTCGATGTAGAAGTAATTGGAGACATGCATGAGCTTTTTGGTCTGTGCCTCGAGCGCCGAGAGCACAGCCGGGTCGCCATGACCTAGGCTGCACACGCCGATGCCGGCAAGAAAGTCGAGGTACTCACGGCCGTCATCACCGGTGAGCTTCATGCCGTGGCCTTCGACAAACTCTACCGGAGAGCGACCAAAGGTATGCATAACGTAATGGGATTCGAGCGATTGTTGAGTTGCAAGTGACATGGGGTGCCTTTCGTTGGGCGCCGTACGGCGCAGGGCTATAGGTGCAGGGACGCGACGACCGTGCGTCAGCTAGACCGTCTGGAGCTTCTCGACCTCGTCGAGGTTCTCGGTCAGGCGCGCGGCAAACGTCGAAAGCGGGTGCGGATGCGTATCGAATTCGTAGGCCGTCTCGGTGGAGTGGATCACGGTACCGACGCCGGCGTCGGTCAGCAGCTCCAGCAGCAGCGAATGCGGCGTCGTGCCGTTGATGATGTGGGCTCGGAACACACCGGCGGTAAGCGCATCGACGGCGGCGCGCAGCTTGGGAATCATGCCCTTGTCGACCTCGCCGCCGTAGAGCATCTCGTTGACCTCGTCGAGCGTCAGGTTGGAGATGAGCGAATCCTTATCGCTAAAGTCCTTGTACAGGCCGTCGACATCGGTCAAGAAGATTGCCTTATGCGCGTGGAGCGCCGCCGCAACGGCACCGGCAGCGGTATCGGCGTTGATGTTGAAGAAGCCACCGTCCTCCCCCGCCGCGACGGTAGCGATGACGGGGATGTACTCGCTATCGAGCAAACGCTCGATATAGTCGGTGTTGACGTGCGTCACTTTGCCCACGCGACCGAGCTCGGGATCGAGCGGCTCGGCGATAAGCGTGCCGGCATCGCTGCCCGACACGCCCACGGCCAGGTTGCCGTGCTGGTTGATGGCAGCGACCAGCTCCTGGTTGACCTTGCCGCCCAGCACCTCGCGCACGATATCCATGGTGTCCGGCGTGGTCACGCGCTGGCCGTTCTTAAACTCGACGGGGATGTCGTAGTGGCTGAGCGCCTCGTTGATGGCCTTACCACCACCGTGCACGATAACAGGGCGCATGCCGATAATCTTGAGCAAAACGATGTCGCTCATCACGTCACGACGCAGCTGCTCGTCGACCATGGCGGCACCGCCGTACTTGATAACGACCGTCTTACCGGTCAGGTTCTTAATCCACGGCAGCGCCTCGAACAGCAGCTGCGCGGTAACTTCGTTGGATTCGCTCGAGCGACAATCGCGTGCGAACTTCATAGTCTGCCTCGTCTTTCGTGTAGCTATCGCGCCGCACCTCGTTGCCCGCGATTGCAGCGGGACGCGCGGCGCATCGGGAGTCTAGGAACGGTAATCGCCGTTAATGGAGATGTACTCATGTGTGAGGTCGCAAGTCCACACGGTCGTTGCCGCGTCGCCTGCGCCCAGGTCTGCCGAGATCACAATCTCGGGCGCCTCAAAGCGACGCAGCGCCTCGTCCTCGTCAAAGGGAACGGTCAGGCCATCACGGCAGACGGGCATACCCATCATGTCGATGGACACATCTTCTTGGTTAAACTGCACGCCGCACTTGCCGAGCGCCATGGCAACGCGGCCCCAGTTGCAGTCGTGGCCGGCGATGCAGGTGTTGACGAGCGGCGGGTTGGCGACAGCACGAGCGGCGATATCGGCCTCCTCGTCGTTCACGGCGCCGGTGACGTTAACCGTCACGAGTTTGGATGCACCCTCGCCGTCTGCGGCGATGTTGCGCGCCAGGCTCTCGCACACCTCATGCACGGCAAAGGCCAGCTCGTCGAAGGCGTCAGAGCCCTCGACAATAGGCTCGGCATCTGCGGCAGCGACGCCGGAGGCAAGCATGATGCAGGTGTCGTTAGTCGAGGTGTCGGAATCGACCGTTACCTTGTTGAAGGTCTGCTTGACGGTGGAGAGCAACAGGGCGTGGAGCGCCGCCGGCTCAACGGGGGCATCGGTAGTGATGACCGCGATCATGGTTGCCATGTTGGGCATGATCATGCCCGAGCCCTTGCACATACCGCCCACCGTATAGGCATTGCCTGCGTGCCCCGCGGCCTCGCTGCGGTAACACACGGCATACTCCTTGGAGTGCGTGTCGGTCGTCATGATAGCGCGGGCGGCATCGGCGCCACCGTGGGCGGAGAGCGCCTCGTAGGCGGCAGGAACGGCAGTCTCAAACGTGTCGATCGGCAGAATCTGACCAATTACGCCCGTGGAGGCGACCAGAATCTGCTGGGGCTCGCAGCCGATGACCTGCGAGGCGATGTTGCAGGTCTCGAGCGCGCAGGCAAGACCGGTCTCACCCGTGGCGGCGTTGGCGTTGCCGGAGTTGACCGAAACGCCGGCAATGACGCCGTAGCCCTTGTCGGCGCCGCCCAAGTTGGCACGGCTCACCTGCACGGGTGCCGCACAAAAGCGGTTAGTCGTAAACACGCCGGCACCGGGACAGGGTTTATCGGGGACGACGAGCGCGTAATCCAGGCGCTCGGGATTCTTGCGGAATCCGGCATGGATGCCCGCCGCCTTAAAGCCGGCTGCCGCCGTTACGCCGCCCTCTACGGCACGAATCTTGATGTCGAACTGCTCAGCATTCATCGTCTTTACGACTCCTTATGTCAAACAAAAAATGGACATCGGTTGGTGCGCCATGCCAGCCACAATCATGAGACCAGCTTAAGAGTGGCGCCCCACTCGATGCCCGACTACCAAATCGTTAACAATCGAATGTGCTACACCGGGCACGCCACTGTGGGCAAGCCTCGTCGCTCGTCAAAACCAAAGACGACGTTGGCGCACTGGACCGCCTGGCCTGCTGCACCCTTGCACAGATTGTCGATGGCGCCCGTAGCCACCAGAACGCCCGCGCGCTTGTTGAGCGCGAGGCCGATCTGGGCGGCGTTGGTACCGACGACCGAAGCCGTCTTGGGCTGCTGGCCGGCATCGAGTACGCGCACGAAGGTGCGACCGGCGTAGAACTGCTTGTAATGGTCGACAACGTCCTCAAGGGTCAAGGTATCGATAGCCTGCGGCGTAAGCGGCATCGTCACCGTAGAGAGCAGACCGCGCTTGAGCGGTGCCAGATGCGGGGTAAAGACGACACGATCGGTTAGGCCCAAGATCTGCTCGATTTCGGGCGTGTGACGATGCTTGCCCACGCCATAGGCCTCCAGGTTTTCGTCCGTGCTGCAAAAATGCGTACGGGCGTTGCAGGACTTACCGGCACCCGTTACACCGCTGATAGCGTCAACGATC
The DNA here is from genome assembly GCA_937930475.1 of uncultured Collinsella sp. Lineage (GTDB taxonomy): Bacteria > Actinomycetota > Coriobacteriia > Coriobacteriales > Coriobacteriaceae > Collinsella. The sequence goes on from CALGKS010000096.1 coordinate 12,599, forward strand.
ACGGGGCCGCTCTGGGCAACCCAGCCAGCGCGCACGGCAGGCGCGGCGGCAAGGCTCGTTGCGGTGGGATAGCAACCGGCGCAGGCGACCAGTACGGGTTTGCCATCGGCATGGTCAGATGCGGCGGTCTCCAAATCCTGGCAGAACAGCTCGGGCAGACCAAAGGCGCGGCTCTTGAGTAGCTCGGGGCTCGTGTGCTCGGCGGCATACCAGGCCTCAAAGGTGGCCGGATCGCTCAGGCGATAATCGGCCGAAAGGTCAATGCAGGAAACTCCCGCGGCAAGCAGGGCGGGCACCTGTGCCATGGCAGCTGTGTGCGGCACGGCCAAAAAGACCGCGTCGCAGTTCTTGAGCTCGGGGGCATCATGCGTCGTGAAGACAAGATCGCTTACGCCGGTGAAGCTCGGGTACACCGCAGACAACGGCTGGCCGGCATCGGCGTTGGACGTAATGGCAGCAAGTTCAAACTCGGGATGACCGAGGACGAGGCGAATGAGCTCGGCACCGGCATATCCAGCCGCACCGACGATTCCAACCTTTAATGACATATCAGACTCCTTGTCTGCAGTTATGCACTAATACGCATCATGCAGCCGTCGTTATGAAGTGAGTTGAAACTTTAGCACCAAAAGATGCATATATACGCAAATCTTTTGCATATTCATGCATTGAAACAGTCCCGACACATTCACTCAAAGGGATTGACAAATAAATACGGGCCCCATATTGCCCAGTGCGCCTTGCGGTGACGTTGCAATGTGGGGCCCGCTACATGCGAGAATTTGAATTGTCTAAGCTTGCTGAGAGACTCGTTTAGAGCTCGACCGGCACCCATTCGTCATGGTTGCAGATAAAGGCCTCGGGTTCCTCCACGCTAAAGAAGATGAGCGTTGGATCGTCTGCGCCCTCGTAGTGCTCGCCTAGGCGCTCCAGGTGCTTCCAGCCTGCCTCGCGCATATCGGGAGCGGCCTGGTCATCCAGACCCGCATGCCCGCGCAAGATGAGCCAGCCATGGCCCGGCCACCAACTCGTGGCCTCGAAGCGTTGATTTTGCAGCAGCTCTTGCCACACGTCTTTGGTGCGCGCCGTTACAAACCACAGCTTGCCGTCCTGGATCTGCGCAAACGAAAACGGACGCACATGCGGCTGCCCGTCAACGCTCGTCGCCAAATACCATGCCGGCACCGACGTCAGATACTCCAACACTGTATTCAATCCGTCCATGTGTCCTCCTGACGCTCGCCATTTTGAGATGGGTAGTTAATTTGAGACGCGCTAGAGCTCCAGGCGCTCCTCGCTGCCGTCGATATCGCAGAAGCGGGCGGCGATGTTGCGCACCGAGAAAAACGCAAGGCGACCGTCATTGGCGCTCTCGTGGTCTTCGCCGATGCCCACCATGTGCTTAAAGCCGGCTTGGCGCACCCGGTCGCTCACGACCGCGTCGTCCTCGAGCGCGGCCTCGCCGGTCAGCACAATCCAACACTCCCCCGGTTTCCAACCCGAAACCTCAAGCTTGGGGTTCGTGCTGAGCTCGGCCCACACGTCCTTATCGCACGAGGTGCAAAACCACAGCTTGCCATCATCGACCATGGCAAACGAGAACGGCCTCACGCGCGGCTGATGTCCGTCCGTCACGTCAATCGTGGCGAGATACCACGCCGGAATACGCCTAAGATACGAACAGGCGCGCTCGAGCTGCGCCGTGCGGTCGTTGTCGGTCATAGGAACCCCTTTCCTGCGCTCGAATCGCGCCTAAACAAGTTGAAGATTGATGACGATGACGCAGATGAGCAGCAGCATCGTCACCACCGCTGCCAGCGCATCGCCGCGGCCAAACACAAGCGTATGCAGGCGCGTTCGGCCCTGTTCGCCATGATAACAACGGGCATCCATGGCGGCAGACAGCGTTTCGGCATGACGGAACACCCCCGTGAACAGCGGAATCGCCACACTGCCGAGCATACGCACGCCGCCGAGCGGGCCTCCCGTCACGCGCGCACCTGTCTCTTATACACA
>CALGKS010000097.1 GCA_937930475.1 uncultured Collinsella sp.
GTACAGACCCGCGGAGTTGGTGATGCGATCGTAGACATCGTACTCGGAGATGCCATTTTCCTTCTTGCCGCACATGTCGTTCCAGACGGCAAAGGCACCACCGATCATCTGCTCGTCGCCAGCAGGAATCGTAACGTTGTTGTAGTTGTTGATCGCAGAGTTATAGATAGTGTTGTCGTTGAGGTAATCGAAGTAATAACCGGCGTTGGGAACGATGTAGTACCTGCTGTCGATGCAGTTGATCAGGTCAAAGCCGAGCTTGTACATCTCGTCCATCTTGGCCCAGTCCTTGCTCCAGAGGTTCATCTGGCGGTGCTGACCGGCAGCGCCCTTACCCTGAACGTCAACGGAACCCTTGATCCAGCTGAGGCTGCCCCACACGCGAGCGGTGCGGCCCGAATCCTCCATGTGCTTAAAGAGGTCGTTGACGAAGTTGCGATACGCGTTGCCGTCGGCCTCGTACTCGTCAGCACCAATGTGAACCATGGTCTGGTTGTCGAAGACGGGATTGGAACCGGTAAGGTACTCATCCCAGATGGAAAGCGCAAAGGCCAGGGACTCATCGTACTTTCCGGCCAGGTTAAGGTGGTCGTTGCCGCGATGCGTCATGGACTTAGGCGTACGCAGGTCGGGACGCACGTTGGTGAGTGCCAGGGAATGTGCCGGCATGTCGAACTCGGGGACGATGTTGACACCGAGGTCACGCGAGTGCTTGATGAACTCACGGAAATCGGCCTTGGAGTACCACACGTCGGTGCTCGTCAGATCGGCCTTGTTCTTACCGTTGTTGCCGCCCTTCTTGATGTCGGACTCCAGACGGAATCCGTTGTAAGCGGTGTTAACGGTGTCGTCAGAATACTCCTCGACCCAAATGTAGTTGTCGGAAAGGTGGACCTGGAAGTCGTTAAGCTTGAACCAGGAGAGCTGCTTGCTCATCTGCTTGAGCCAGTCGAGCGAGAAGGTCTTACGACCCACATCGAGAATCAGGCCACGCACCTTATACAGCGGATAATCGCGGGTGACACCCTGCGGGATAGAACCGTTACCGGTCTTAAGGGCCTGCAGGATGGTACGGGTAGACCAGTAGGCACCGGTCTTGGTCTCGGCCTTAACGCTCACGGAGTCACCAATCTCCATGAGATAGCCCTCGTCCTGAAGACCAAGGGACTTGTCAGTGGTCTTGGACAGGAAGATATCGCCTGCGTTGGCGGCGCCGCCCTTTACGACGGCAAGCTCGGAGCCAAACAGGTCCTTGTAATCGGCGGCCAGCTCGTCGGCGGCCGTCTTGAACTCATCGTTGTCGTAAACAACGCGCGTCTGCGCAGTAGGAGCAAAGGAACCGGAGCGGCCCTTCCACTCACGAAGCTGCGGCAGGACCTCGGGAGCGACGTTATCGCCCGCCTCGACCTGAAACTTACCAGGAACGGTAACGGGGATTTCCTTGAACGCATAGGTGTTCTTGTCGCTCTTCTTGGTCACCTTAAAAGAGGCCTTGACCTGCGTATCGACGATCGGTTGATAGATGGGGATGGTTCCATCCTCGGCCTGAGCGCCAATAACCTGCTCGTAGTCGGTACCGTTATAGGTGACGTCGTACTCGTCGGAGGTCGGCAGGGTGACCTTGAGCTGCGTATCGCCCTTCTTGGGAGCCTCGACCTTGATGGCATCGGCCAGGCCGTTCATGTCCATCTTGGGCGTGCCGCCATAGACCTCGAGCTCAAAGATGGAAACGTTGCCCCATGCGACACCGCCATCGGGGTCGGCATAGGTGTTGTGATCGATATACAGACGGACAAAGCGGGCTTGATGCACCTGGTCAAGGGTAATCAGGTCGGTCTTGCTTGCAGGATGACCGTCGTTGGTGTAAACGGTCTGCCAATCAGAGCTATCGGCAGCCGGAGCGGTCGCGCCATTGGCAATCTGAATCTTGTAGCCCTTGGCCTTGCGCAGCTCCCAGAACACGCGGACGCACTTTACGTCGCGCTGCTGGCCCAGATCGACATAGATCCAGTGAGGACCGCCGTCCTGGGAGGCAGTAGCGTCAACCGCACTCGCCCAGCGGGAGCTCGAAGAAGACGTATTCCCGTCGACGGCCTTGGCAGCGCCGAGGGTGCTTGCCTCTGCGCTATCGGCAACAGCGTTCTTGCCGCGAGCAACATTCTGCTGCGGATCCTGGGTAGAGGGAGCAGCGGTCTCATCGCCGTAGAGCTCGAACTCGTTAACCGCGATGGTGGGCCACTCGGGAACAGCGCCCTTGGGATCGGAACTCGTAAAGCCCGTAACGTACAGGCGGAAGAAGCGTCCCGTCACGGGGGCGTTAAACGTAATGGCATCGGTAAGCGATGCCGGGCGATTGGTAGACGTGTGGACGTCTTTCCAGTCGGCGCTATTGGCGGCGGGGGCAGTATTGCCCGTCGCATACTGAAGTTTATAGCCAGTTGCCTTGTAGGACTCCCACTTGATCGTCGCCCTCTTTACGGTCTTGGAAGACCCGAGGTCGACATAAATCCAATGGGCGCCACCGGCGTTATCCTCGGCACTACCCCAACGCGTGGAGTCGTTGCCGTCGACGGCCAGGGCCGCACGAACCGAATTCGCCTCCTCGCTATCCGCTACAGCGGTTTTATTGAGGGCAAGATTTGCCTCAGCCGCCACAGCAGGTCGAGCATAGAGCAGCGAAGACGCCAACACGATTGCAAACACGCAGGCAATCGTGGCGGTTACACGCCAAAGCAGTTTGGTCTTATGTACCGTCATACTCACGTTCCCTTCCTGTCTTTATGTCTTACAAAATAGATGAAGTGCCCTGACGCACGATGACGCGCCCCTCCTTATAAGGGGCGCGTCTATCAGGGCGCGCTAGTTCTGACGGCGCTTGCGGGCAACGATGCCCCAAGCGATAGCCGCCACGCCAGCAAAGCCAGCCATCGCAACTGCGATCAGCGTGGAGTCGCCCGTGCCGGGCATGACCCCGTTGCCCTTACCGGGCTTGCCGGAGGCACTGGGCTTGGTAGATGCATCGGGCTTGTTTCCGGTATTACCGGTGTTGCCCTGGTTGCCGTTGCCACCCTGGTTACCGCCACCGGGCTGCTCCGGCTTAGGCTGATCGGGGTTGGGCTTGTCCGGCTTGGTCGGAGCCTTCTTGCTTACGGTAACGACGTAGCTGTTGGACTTGCCACCATAGGTAACGGTCACCTCAAGGTTGCCATTCTCCGTCAGCTCCGTGTCCAGACTCGGATTGAACGTAAAGTCGTTCTTGGTCGACTCGCTGTACTCAACCTGGTCCGTGGTGCCATTGCTGTAGGACAGCGTCAGAACCAGACCGGTCGGGTCGAGCTTGTCGCCCTCGGTGTAAGCGCGCTTGGCGGCATCGGCGTTCACCGCAATGCCCTCGAGCGTCGGCTTGGTCTCGGTAACGTTTACGACCTTATCGACAGAACCCGTGTAGTCCTCGATGCCGGTCACGGTAACGGTGACCTGACGGCCGTTCTCGCTCACGTCGCCCATCTCAAAGCCAAGCTTGTAGTCCAGGCCATAGGTGAGCTTCTCGCCGTCGACCGCAACCTCGACCGTCTTGGCGATCTGAGCCTTGATGTCCTCTTCGTCGTTAATGTTCGCGACCTCAAGAGCATCAGCAGCAGCAACCTGCTCGGCCTTGATCTCGGTAGCCGGGCTCGTCTTGCGCAGGCGGATCTCGGCGGCACTCATGTGCTCATTGTCGCCGCTGGCAGCCTGGGTGCCGTTGGCCTTAAAGCGGAAGTACTTAGCCGTGACGGGGTGATCGAACTGAGCAACACGCCAGCCCATCTCAAAGCCCTCGTCCTTGTAGCCCTTCCAGTGACCAGTGGAAATGGTCTTCCATTCGTCGGACTCGTTCTCGCGATACTGAATCTCGTAATCGGTAACGATGCCGTTGTAGCCGCCGTCGCCACCGGAGTTACGCGGCAGGTAGCGCAGTGCCTCGACGCTCGTGGCCTCCTTGAGCTCCATAGAGACCCACAGCTGATCGGCGCTGGGCTTAAAGCCGTTCCTCCAATTGGTATGGAAGTACGTGGCGTTGTTCTTATCGAACGCAAACTCGACGGGACCCTCGTTGCCAGAAGCGGGGTTCAACTCGCTGCCAGCAGCCTTGTTCTTGATGTCCTCATTGGGAACGTCGCGCTCATCGTTGTCGTCGGGCAGCACGCTCGAGCTGCTGTCAGCAGCCAGGTTGATGACAAAGGTCTTGCGCGTAGCGTGGTCTTCGGACTCAAGGATGATGTTGATCTTGTTGTCGTGAGCCGGCAGCACGGTAACGGCGGTGTTCTTGGCCGGAACGGCCTCAACCGTCGCAAAGAGGGCGGCAGTGGAATAGCTGCCCTTCTCGAGATTGCTGGCGCTCAGCTTCTTGCCGTTGACCGTCAGGCTATCGAGCGCAGCATCGGTATTGGTGTCGAAGCTACCCTTGGCCTCGAGCAGCTGGATCTCGGTGATGCAGACGCAGGGCTTGGCGTTGGGGAGCGTCACGTTCTTATTCGTGAAGGTGAACCTCACGAACGTAGCGAGCGTCGGCTCGAACTCGTAGGTATAGGGCTTAACGCGGTTGTTGGCAGAACCGATGGTCTCGGTCGTGGCAACTTCGCGCCATGCCTTGCCGTCCTCGGAAACCTCGAGCTTGGTGGTGCCGGCATCGGGATAGCTTGCAGACCAAGAATCCTCGACGAAGTGCACCACGGCACGACCCAGACGCTGCTGGGTGTTGTAGTTAAAGGTTACGCTCGACTTGGTGTTGCCCTCCTCCTGTGCATAGGTATAGTTGGACCAGCACGAAGTGTTTGCGCTGCCGTCGCCCTTGCCGGGAGTAAAGGCGGTCACGCCATCGTTGATAGCAGACAGGGAGTCGGACTGCTTGTTCTCGGGCACGCTCTGCGTGACGCTCATGAGAGCGCCGCAGTTAGCGACGTTGTCACCGATGGTCACTTTCTCGTTCTGAACGCGAATCGTAGCGGTAACAGTCAGGTCCTTACCAAAGACATTGGCGGTGCCCTTGACGGTCACCGTGCCGGCCTTGTTGTAGGCATCCTCGGCCGGAGTCTCCCACTTAACGGGGAAGCTCGCATTAAGGACGGTGCCGTCGGCCATAGCGGCAGGACGCGCATCGGGAAGCGATGCGACGGTACCAACCGGAGTGGTGGCCGAATAGTTCAGAAGCGCCGCGACCTCATCAAGCACGGTTACGGTGCAAGAGACCTTGGCACCCTCGACCTCGCCGGAAACCTGGAAGGTGCCAGGCTTGGAGAGAGCGTCCTTGTTGATGTTGTCCCAGGCAACGTTCTTCTTCTCGGACGTGCCGTCAGAGTAGTTGACGTCAACCTGCTTGGGCAGGGAAAGCTCGCTGCCCGTCTTTACATAGTAGAAACGGGAGTAGAGCAGGCTCGAAATCGACTTGGGAGCAGCAGGATCGCTGGAACCCGTAGAGGAGATCGTCACCGTCTTGGAAGCGAGACCGTCAGCAGTCACGGTAACGGTGATGTCGCCACCCTTGCCGTTGGAACGCACAATGCCCACCAGCTGACCAGCCCAGGCGTTGCGGTTGTTGTCGCGGTAGGACTGATGGTCGGGGGAGCTACCGTTGTCGATACCGGCGAGCTCGCCTGCGCCACTGACCTTAAACTTCACGTTGTTCTTGGCGTCGGGAACGATGTTGCCGTTCTGGTCCTTGACGCTCACGGTGACATAAGCCAGGTCGCCCTTGCCAGAAAGATCGGCACGATCGACCGAAGCGTCGAGCTTGGCGGCAGCACCGGTGGTCGTCACGCTCTGACGGCCATCCCAGTTCTCGGTCGAGACAACGTGACCGCTCTCGTCATAGGCCTTGGCGGTAATGGTGCCATCGGCATACGGAACATTCCAGCTGAGCCAGAGGTTCTCGGCCGTCTTACCGCTCTTGCCCTCACCCTCATAGATCTGATAGGTGTAGCCAGCAGCGGTGGTCTTCTTGGTAAACGTCTTCTTGCCCAGCGACTGCGGAGTCGTGGAGCCCTTAGGCGTAAAGAAGAGCTCAACGCCGGCGGCGTCGGTGTAGACAACGACCTTGACCTTGCCGCTGTTGTCCTTCGTGACCATGCCGCTCTTCCAAGCAGGAAGGATATGCAGCGTGTGCAGGCTGTCGTTCCACTGGCTCTGATACAGATAGAACGTATCCTTGGGCAGACCGGCGGTATCGATGATGCCAAAGTAGGAGTTCTTCGGCGCGATGCTCCAGTCGCCACCCTGGACGCCGGCAGTAACGCCGTTCCACGGGGTGGGCTCGCCCAGGTAGTCGAAGCCGGTCCAGACATACTCACCGGCAACAAAGTCGCGAGTGATGGTGTCATACCATGCCTGGGAAGCCGTGTGGCCCCAGCTCACGTAAGACGTGTCATAGGAGGTGAGCTGGTGTCCGCCCGCATCGGCCATGCTGCCGAGCGTGTTATAAACGCCACGGCTGTTAACGGACGAGACGGTCTCAGAACCGTAGAACTTCCACGTCGGATTGTTGCGATGCAGCTGATCATACCTGCTGCCGTCGGCGTAATTGATACCGATCAGACCACCAGCGTTGGCGAGGTTGTCGGGATGATAATTCCACGAGCCACCCTTGAGCTGGTTGTCGCCAAGCGTCACGGGACGAGAGGTGTCGGCCTCTTTGGTCCACTTGATAAGGTTGAGCTGAGCAGTCTCGTCAAACGGCTTGGTGCCGCCGGTGATCATCTCGTTACCCACGGACCACATAATGACCGAGGGAGAGTTAAAGTCACGGGCGATGGTCGCCTTAAGATCGAACTCGGCCCAGACCTGATCGGACTTGGCGCCGATAATCTTGGAGTCGCCGACCTTCTTATTGAAGAAACGAGCGTAGTCGAAGCTGTTGCCGTTCTTCGCATCGGTCCAGCCGTCGAAGATCTCCTCGTCGAGCAGGATACCCTGCTCCTCGCACACCTCAACGAGCACGCGAGACGGCGTGTTGTGAGACGTGCGGATGGAGTTGCAGCCCATCTCCTTCAGGATACGCACCTGGCGCTCGACAGCCGCACGGCTATCGACGGAACCCAGGGCGCCCTGATCGTGGTGCATGCAGACGCCCTTGAGCTTGACATTCTTGCCGTTAAGGGAAAAGCCGTTGGTGACATCGTAGTTAAACCAGCGGTAACCGAACACGGTGTCATACGTGTCAACGACCTTGTCATCAACCTTGACATCGGTGCGAACCGTGTAGAGGTTGGGGGACTCGGTGGACCAAAGGCTCGGGTTGGCAGCACTGATCTGAGACTCGATAGTCTTGGACTCGCCTGCGGCAACAGCCTGAGCGTCGGTAGTCACAGTGCCGATGGCCTGTTCGACCTTGCCACCCTTAGGGAAGATGGTCTGCACGAGCGTCACGTTAGCGTCCTTGTCACCATTATTAACAATGGTGGACGAGAGCTTGGTGGTCACGTTGCCACCGTTCTCGCTCTGGAGCTGAGGAGCGCTCACGTGGACGCCGTCTCTGGTCACAGAAACCTTGTCGGTCACCACGAGGTCGACATTGCGACCGATGCCCGAGCCAGAATACCAACGGCTGGAAGGAACCTGATGGTTGACCTTGACGGCGATGGTATTCTCCTCGCCCGTCTTGAGGTACGGGGTGAGGTCGAACGAGAAGGGCGTGTAGCCATACGGATGGTTGCCCAGCTCGGTACCGTTGACCCAAACGGTGGCATCCATGTAGACACCATCGAAATCGATGCGAATCAGCTTGCCCGCAAGAGTGCTATCGAGAAAGAAGCTCTTGCGATACCAGCCGATACCGCCCGGCTTATAGGCGCTCTCGGCCTCGAGGTTGGACGCATAGTCCTGATCGATGCTGTAGTCATGCGGAAGCGTGACGTACTGCCACGACGAGTCATCGAAAGAGCCGGCCTGAGCGCCGCTGGCGTCGCCCAGGTTGAATTTCCAGTTGTCGTTAAACGAAACCGTACGTTGAGACGGATCGCTCACGTTACTCACATAAGCGATCTCGGGCGCAGAACTCATCTGAGTCTGCGTCTGCGAGCGCAACTCGGGCGAAACATCGCCCGCTGCCCACGCCTGGGCTACGGGAAGGGTGAACGCAGCCGCAGCAAATGCCGCCGCGCACACCGCCCCCCGTGCCCACCTAACTACACGACCGTTACTTACCATGGCAGCAGCGCCCCTTTCTAAAGCTCCGCAAAGAGGACCGTTGTCTATTGCGGCTTGCTCGTCCACGCGTTGCGTAAGCGCACCCTGCGCAGCCTCGACACAGAGTGGACTGATACTAAAAACACGCTTTACTTGTAACTTAAAAACAATCCGCTTCTCGAGCGGTGAGCGGCGAACGGTTTTGGGGATCTGAGCGCCGTTATCCATGGTCAGCGAGGTGTTAACGCAAACATCTTTTGAGGCGGCAGTATAAACCGTAAGCTCAGATGCCCAATTCGGAGCAGCTGGGCAGCATACCGATATGCTTACATTCTACTGATATTCATAAAACTATTTCTATTTAATGCGAATATGCATTTAATAATTTGGGCAACAAATCGATGAACGGTTATACCTGCAATTAAAGGTACTTAATTAAGCATACCTTTAGAATAATATGCAATTGAGCTTTTTGTGACGCTTAAACTTTTGTCGAACATCGATGCCTATATCGAACATCGATGCCTATATATTAGTGTCTTGTCCATCGTCGGCTCTCCCGTACGTAAACGCAAAGAGGCTCGCCAAAGCGAGCCTCCCAACAAGTCAAAACCTCATCTCATGGATTGATTGGCCGCAGAACTTCACCATGGTCTCGACCATGGACTCGGGGGGACGGGATCGCCCGTGGCTTCGGCAGCATCAATCGCAACGCGAACGGCTTCAAGGCTCGACGTGTTAAACGCCGCGATAGCCATGTTGTTCTGCTCGGCAATAGCGCAGATGTTACGACGATGACAAGCATGATGGTTGCTTCCATCGGTTTCCAAGACCGAACGTCGGGCTCGGGTTCTTATTTCATATCGCAATCGAACTATTGGTGACGCGGGTGTCGACGGTCCGAATCCGACGGCGGCCCCCACAAACCAGAAACGGCGCCGCTCTCGCGACGCCGTTATCTTTTCTGGTGCCCCCGGGCGGATTCGAAAACTCCCCCCCACGGGGAAATTGGTGACGCGG
>CALGKS010000098.1 GCA_937930475.1 uncultured Collinsella sp.
GTGTTCGACGCGCTGTTCGTCAAAGGCGATGCCGGTGATTTGGCATGCGGGCGAGAGCATGGGCAGGTAGCGGTCGTAGCAGCCTCCGCCGTAGCCCAGGCGCGCGCCGGCTCGGTCGAAAGCCACGAGCGGCACGACAACCATGTCGAGCTCGGCGGCGGGCACGATGGGGAAGTGGTCGCTGTCGACGTCCGTGGCTGCGAAGGCCCGCGTAGGGTAGGCGATAAACGGGGCCTCGGATGCATCGCCGGCAGAGACTGCCCGCATGCACATGCGCTGGCCGCATGCGGCGGCGTCGCTTGCCGAGAGCATGCACGGATAGGCCACGCGCCAGCCGCGTTTGGCGGCCGCAGCGGCAAACGCGGCGGGGTCGACTTCGGAACCCATGGCGGCATAGACGGCAACGGTGCGTTGGCCCGCAGTGCCGCTGGACTCCATCAGCTCAACAAGCCGCGCGCATACAACAGCGGACTTTGCCGCCCGCACATCCAAATCAAGAGCATCGCGCCGAGCAATCACCGCCCGCCGCAACTCAGCCTTATCCATCCCAGCCTCATCTCCCGAACCTACCAAAAAGGGACAGGTTTATTTTGGTAGGTTTTATCTGGGCAAACGCGATATGGGCAGTAAAGCTACCGCAAATATGCCTGCGAACTGCGCCCTTTGTGGTTGTTTGGGCCTATGCGTTAATGCTATAACGCCGCAGCGATTGCTTCAGTCACAAACTTATTGAGTGACTCACCCTTCTTTGCCGCTGCCAGCGCTGCTTGCTTGTGGAGCTCAGAGCCCGTTCTTACGTTGAACGAGCCCTTAAAAGCTCGCTCGGGTTCCTTGCCCTTCTCGGCGCAAAACTCAAGGTAATCGTCGACGGCGTCGTGGAAGCATTGCTCCACTTCTTCAACCGTGGAGCCTTCAAATACGATTGCGTCCCTAATGCCGGTGACCATACCTGTGAGCACATGCTGTTCGGCATCGAACTCGACTGGGGCGAAATAACCCTTGTATGCCAAAACG
>CALGKS010000099.1 GCA_937930475.1 uncultured Collinsella sp.
TTGTGTCCGCCGCGCACAGCAGGTCGCTCACGCAGGGCAGGTCTTCCCACTCAATGCCAGGCGAGCATTTCCGAAATCGCAGCATCACATCGCTCGAAATAAGTAATTTGCTACTGGTGCGACGGCCCCAAGCACCGTTCCCGCGCGGCTCTATCGCAAATACGTTGCTTAGAACAAGGCACTGCCACATTCCAGCAAACCAATTCGAATCCTCGTTTGGTCGGGAGATAGTCAAATTACCCCTTCAATATCATATCGTTGTGGTATTCAGTAAACTCAGCTCGTGGGGCAAATCGCTTCGGAAGCGCAATCGGCTCTCCGTTGTAGCGCCACACATTTACTGTTTCCTTGAAAGCAGCGGCAGGCTAAACGAGGGCGGTGAGTTCCTTTTCTACTTCTACGCCATTAAGGACGGGCACGTGTACTCCCATCATAAAGATCTCTTTCGTACGACCCATTTCCGCTTCTACAGGAACGCAATCAGCGAGACAAACACCTACGAACTTGAACCCGTGCTTTGCAAGGTGAAGGCTAACGAGCTGGTTTCGAGAGACGAACTAGCCAACCGGCTGGCCGCTATTGGTTACGAGCGGAATCGTGGGAGCCAGGGGACGGACTTCTACTACGTGCTTAGCATGGAGGTCGAGAACGCTGCAGCTGTGCCGCTGAGTCTCGCACGCGGATTGGTCGACGGGCAGAACGGCAATGATGCTTTCAGCCCGCACTCGCCGAAGTTGGTGGGATAACATTTCACGAGCATGTCGATTGGTACAGGAGGAAAGATTATGGACGAGAGAATCAAATCGATAATCCACAAAGCTGTTGATGATGCCGGGCGTTATCCGTTTCTCTTCATCGGCTCTGGCCTCTCCCGTCGTTACTGCGGCACGCCGGGATGGGAGGGGCTGCTTTCGGATATCTGCGCCGAGGTGCTTGACGACCCATATGCCTTCGCGCGCTTCAAGAGCCAGGCGAAGATTGCTGTCCAGAACGGCGAGGTCGAGTCCGAACTGCCGTACGTTGCCACGCTCATGGAAAGCGAAGTAAACCACGAGCTCTTTGCATCGGATGAATTCGCTGCCTTCCGCGAAGGTCACAGTGACGAGCTTACCGGGGACGCTTCGCCCATGAAGATCTACATCGCAGATAAGATCGCAGGAGCTCGTCTCGTCGAAAGCGCCGAAACTGAGAAGCTGGCGAAGGCGGGCAAGGAGAAGGTTGCCGGCATCATCACCACGAATTATGACTGCATGTGCGAGACTCTGTTCCCTGATTTCACGACCTACGTCGGAGAAAGCGACCTCCTGTTCTCTGACCAGGCTTTCTCTCAGGAGATATACAAGATCCATGGCTCAGTCTCGAGGGCGGGAAGCATCGTCCTGACCAGCGCTGACTATGCGGAGTTCGCGCAGAAGAGGAAGTATCTCTCGGCGAAGCTGCTCACCCTCTTCGTCGAGTATCCCGTCATCTTCCTCGGTTATTCGATTCAAGACGAGAACATCAGGTCGATACTGGGTGACATCTGCGAATGCCTACCAGATGACAAGCTCAAACGGCTGGGCAAGCGGCTCATCTTCGTTCAGCACGCAACCGACACCTCTGTTGGCGAGATTGCTATGAGTTTCGGTGGCCGTACGCTTTCGATGACGAAGATCACCACGGATGACTTCGAGTCGATCTACGATGCGATGCGCAGCTTCCGGAAAATGTATAGCACGCGATTTATCCGCGAGTTGAGGGGCAGCGTGTTCAGGCTTGCGGAGCATATCGACCCGAGTTCCGACATCATCGTCTCAGGGATAGACAATGTCCTCAACGACCTTGACCCGGACCAGAAGATCGTCATCGGCCTGTCGGTGTCACCAAGTAGCATCGGAAAGCCGATTTCACCTGAAGATATCTTCGAGGACATCGTGCTCGATAACCTTCGCTATGACCCAAAGTTCATCGTCGAGAACTACCTCAACATGTACGTGCGCCAACGGCCCAACAACATGCCTGTCTTCAAGTACACGCGCGGACTCGGTGGAGAGGTCGGTAAGGACATAGCGACTTATCTCCCAACGCTCACCTCGATTGATAGCTATCGAAGCGAAACGTTCCGCAAATCGATGCCTGCGACTCGTCGCAGATTCGAAGGGTCGCTGAGCATAAAGGGCCTTGCGAATGCATGCGCGCCAAAGAGCCCGTTCGCGTTCATCCCGTGCCTTTCAGAGGAAGAGATGGACGTCGACGACTTGGAAGCGTTGCTGAAGCGGGCACTGGCTGACGTGGGAAACGACCCTGCCAAGAAGAGGGCTCTGTTGAAAGATTCGCATTATCGGAAGTGCGTCCGCATCTACGACTTCTTGCGCTATGGAAAGTAGGAAGTCCCCCAACCTTCACCAATAGTCCGGGCAACGGCATCCGAACCTAGATCCAGTTGGGGGACATGCTCCCGAACTATGCACGGTTTCCCGCGCAAAGCTAGTTTAGCAAAGAAATGTGGAGATTGGCGGTTGGGCGCTTGAGATTCCTGCCAACTGCCGCACCCCTTGAATATCAACTTCATCCGAACACCTCCCAAATTCATCCGTACATGTACGGATGAATTTGGGAATCCGATACCCTGAGGGCCGGGTCGGCCGGCCCCGGGAGATCGGAGGACGCCATGTCCGGAAAGAGCGGGAAGGGCGCCGCGAGGGCGGTCCCGAGGGCCCACGGCAGGCGATCGGCGATTTCATGCAACTACGGCTGAAGTGTCTTTATGTGGTTCAGCGCACCCAACAGTACCGTTTGATTTCGCTCAAAGCATAAACGAAACCATGCATATATTCCCAAGGCAATCAGGCATGGCGTCACGAAAACCCCGGCAGCGATTGAATTGTTGCCCGCCCATGCAGACAGACACCCTCCGACCGTAAGTGAGATGATCATGCTGATCACGCTGGGGGCCCAACTCGTATAATGCACCCCACTCACCGCCTGTTCGACTATTTCGCATTTCTTTTTCAGGCTAATGTCCTCATCCACTTCACCAAGAGAAAAGTCCACTCCCGAAATTAAATCGAGCAATTCAGCCTCACTGTAGCCGCCTTCCTTGAATCTTTTAATGAAGAAACCTCCTGGTCCAGGCCCACAGATAGGACGGTTTACACGAAACAGTTCCTTATAGGCGATTCCCATTGTTAACTCCTTAAAGTGCAGATGCTATTTACGCTATCGTTCTATCATTTCGTCCGGACAGATTTTTATCGGACCGTCGGCAACCGTTCACAAGGACATCCCGTTCAGTAACTCCCCGCGCTCCTCATACCCGCGCTCGAGCTTCTTCCCAAGCTCCGCAGCGCAGCGCTTCGTTTCCTCGGCAAACAGGTCATCGATAGCCCTGTCAATCCGCGTGCAAGTCTGCCGATGCTCGTCCTTCCAGGGCAGGTTGAGTCCCAAACTCGCGTCCCAATAGCCGCCGAGTTTGGCGTTAATTACTTCCTCGGGATACAGCACGTCGCGGCGAATGTCCTCAACTACATCGTCCTCGTCCATATCGCAGGCCGCATCGCCCTGCTCGAGG
>CALGKS010000100.1 GCA_937930475.1 uncultured Collinsella sp.
AGATTGTCCAAATGCGGCCCGCGCAGCGTCGGCCGGTCCGCCGTTCGGTAGAACGGCGGAACCTCCTAGCCTCCGAGGTAAGCCTTACGCACGTTATCGTCGTGCAGGAGCTCTTGGCCCGTGCCGGTCATGGTGATCTTGCCGGTCTCGAGCACGTAGCCGCGTGTGGCGATGGAAAGAGCCATCTGTGCGTTTTGCTCGACCAGAAGCACCGTGGTTCCGGCTTTATGCAGATCCTCGACAATCTGGAAGATCTGCTCAATCAGAATCGGCGCCAGGCCCATGGAAGGCTCGTCGAGCATGAGCAGCTTGGGGTTGCTCATAAGGGCGCGGCCCATAACGAGCATCTGCTGCTCGCCGCCCGAAAGGGTGCCGGCGACCTGGCGACGGCGCTCCTTAAGGCGCGGGAACTGCTCGTAGACACGCTCAAAGCCCGGAGCAACCGTGGACTTGGGCTGCGTATAGGCACCCATTTCCAGGTTCTCCTCGACCGTCATCTGCAAAAAGGCGCGACGGCCCTCGGGCACCTGAGCCAGGCCCTTACCAACCAGTTTGTCGGCGGGCGTATGAGTAATGTCCTCGCCCATAAACTTGATGGAGCCGGTCTTGGAACGCAGCAGGCCCGAGACGGTTTTAAGCGTCGTGGACTTGCCGGCACCGTTCGCACCGATCAGAGCAACGATCTCGCCCTCGTTGACGTTAAAGGAGATGTCCTTGATGGCGTGGATAGCGCCGTACCAGACGTTGATGTTGTAGACGGAAAGCATCGGCTCTGCCATTTAGTTCTCCCCCTTATCCTGCTTGCCCAGATATGCCTCGATAACGGCGTCGTTGTTCTGAATTTCCTCTGCCGTGCCCTTGGCGATGACCTTACCAAAGTTGAGCACGCAGATACCCTCGCAGATGTTCATGACGAGCGACATGTCGTGCTCGATAAGCATGATGGCGATGCCGAAGGTGTCGCGAATCTTAACGATGTTCTCCATGAGTTCCGCGGTCTCGGACGGGTTCATGCCGGCGGCAGGCTCGTCGAGCAGCAGCAGTTTGGGGTTGGTGGCAAGCGCGCGGACGATCTCCAGACGACGCTGGGCGCCATAAGGCAGCGAGCCAGCCTGCTCGTTTGCCAGGTGCTCCATATCAAAGATGGACAGCAGCTCCATGGCGCGCTCATGGGCGGCCTTCTCGTGCTTCCAATACGTCGGCAGACGCAGCACGCCCTCAAAACCAGAGTAG
>CALGKS010000101.1 GCA_937930475.1 uncultured Collinsella sp.
GATGACGGCGGCTTCCTCGGCGGCGGCGAGCGCCTGGTCGCGGATGGACGTGGCGAAGACGTCGTCGCTTTTGAGCGGCTCGATGCCGCCCGTGTCGACGATGGTGAACTCGCGGCCATTCCAATCGGCCGTGTGATACGAGCGGTCGCGCGTGACGCCGCGGGACTCGTGGACGATGGCGTCCGAGGTCTGGGCCAGGCGGTTAACGAGCGTGGACTTGCCCACGTTGGGGCGTCCGACGACGGCGACGATAGGTTTCATCTGCTCTCCTTTAATGGGTAGGGTCAGCGGTATTAGTAGAGTCGGCAGGCGTTATGCCAAGGATGTGCTCCAGGGTATCGAGCAGCTCATGCGGCATGGTCGACACCACATGAACCTCGGCGCCGCGACTGTTAAGGCTTGCGAGTAAATCGTCACGATGATACTCGTCAAGCGTCATGCCGTCAGCATTGAACATGAGCTTAGGCACAAAGAGCATAACCCCCGACAGGTCTTGCGGAAGCTGCTCCAGGATATCGCTTGCGACGATGAGGCCGGTCACGTCCACGTTGCCGCCAAAGTAGCGGTTCTTGATGGCCGTGACGGTGCCGGCGAGGCCCTGCGGAGACTCCACGAAGCGGGCCACGGTGTCGCGCGCGCTGGCGCCGGAAAGACATAGCAGGCGCTGGTCGCGGGCGGTGATGGCCTCGCGAACGCGGGCCAGGCGCTCGGCATCGGCGGCAAGGACGTCGTCTGTCTCGTCCAGATACGAGCGGATCATGCCGATGCCGTCGTAGTACTGCGGGTAGCCGTCGTAGAAATCGGCCTCGGGCGGCTCGATGCCGGCGTCCAGGTAGAACTCATCGCTCATTTGGAAGGTGTGGCGGCCAAAGCGCTCGAAGGCGCGGTCCTGATAGGGCCGGATCATGGCGATGGTCTCACGCGCCAGCTCGGGCTTGTCGCTGTAGGACCAGGTAAAGCGGTTCTGGTGTTTGGTAAAACCGAGCGGCACGATACCCAGGCTCGTGATCTGCTCGTGTTCCTCGCAGTAGCGCAGGGTCTTTTCCAACTCCTCGCCGTCGTTCATGCCGGGGCAGAGCACGATCTGTGCGTGGATCTCGATGCCGGCGGCCATGATGGCCTCGAGCACGTCCATGCCGCGCTGGGCGTTGCGGCCCATCATGCGGCGGCGGATATCGGGGCTCACGGCATGAACCGACACGTTCATGGGGCTCATGTTACGGTTGATGACGTTTTGCACGTCCTCGTCGGTGAGATTTGTGAGCGTGACGAAGTTGCCCTGTAAAAAGCTCAGGCGGTAGTCGTCGTCGCGGATATAGAGCGTGGAGCGGCCACCCTTGGGAAGCATGGTCATAAAGCAGAACACGCAGGCGTTTACGCAGGTACGCATGCCATCAAAGATGGGGCCGTCGAACTCCAGACCCCAGTCCTCGCCGGGAAAGCGGTCGAGCTCCACCGGGGTGACGGTGTCGTCACGCGGGTCGAAGACTTCCAGCTCGACGGTGTCGTCGTCGGCCTCCCAGAGCCACACGATCATGTCGGTGAGCTGCTCGCCGTTGACCGTGAGCACGCGCATGCCCGGCTCGATACCCACATCCCATGCGGGCGATTCGGGGCGCACGTTCTTAACGAGCGCGCCCTCACCCGGCTCGGGGTCGCGGCTGCGCCCGTAATCGGCCACCTCGGCGGCGTATGCGGGTACGGTCTGGTCCATGATTAGCGGCAAAGCTCCTTGAT
>CALGKS010000102.1 GCA_937930475.1 uncultured Collinsella sp.
ACAGGGATTACTGGTGCCGAGGATTCGAGTTGGCGTGGTGTCATGCGCCGTCTTGCCGATCTCATCGACCTGCTGGCCACTTCTTGCGAGAAGTGTGGCGGTGAGTGGCCGTTCGACATCAGATTTGAGTACTGTCCCTACTGCGGAGCGAAGGTCATCGATGAGTAACTTTAATAATCTGCGAGATGTGGCCGCATCCCCTGGACCGAGTAACAAAGAGCGTCGTGAGATTGCCATTCGTTTGCGTCAACGCCGCAAGGAGATGGACAACGAGGTACCGCCGGGGATTGGTCTGCTTGCAGCCACCGTCTACCTGTTGGAGATTTCCAGAGCAGTCAAATGTGGCGAGAGCGGAGCGCTTTTCTACCGTCTGGCCGATTTGATTGACCGCGAGACGTGCACATTTGATGGCACGCCCGACCGCATTGGCTACGTTTGCTCGAATTGCGGTCAGACCTTCACGCGCCGCCCTTTTATGAAGCGCACGTTTGGCGATAGCGCTCAGTTTGAGATTCCATTCCGATTCTGTCCCTACTGCGGTGCAGAGGTGGTGACAGATGATGAATGATGCTCGCCGCAGGATTGCGAGCAAACTGCGCGAAAAGTTTGACGTGATTGAATGCTCGCTACTGCATCCAGACGGATCTGAGCCTAACTGGTCTGTCAAAGAGCTATTCGAGGTGCTGGATATCGATTATCCCGAGTGCCTTAATCCGTGGGAATGCCCTTACGACTACATCGCCGACCTCATAGACGTGCCGGCTTGCAAAGACATGGTTAAGCACGTCCCTGACCCATTCATTCCGACTCAGCGCATGAAAGATGGCTATTTCGAATGCTCGGAGTGCGGATGGAACGGACACCTGATGGAGTACATCGGCTTTGGCGATATGGGGTCATTCGAGCCGAAATTTTGTCCCGAATGCGGAAGGGAGATTTTACGTGAGCAGCAAATTGAAAAGGCGTCTTGAGGTCGCAGCGGAATTCCGTGGTCTCGGTGAGACCGGTTCTGCCGCCGAGTGCCTGGACAAACCAATCAGGTATCAGATGGGCTTCCAGGCAATCAAGGCCGTTCTCGGCAAGGGCGATTGCTTTGAGCTTCTGGCAGATCTTATCGAGCCGGATACCTGCGTCATGAGCTTTGCCGAAGAAGAAATGGGGAGAGCAGTATTCGCATGCTCGAATTGCGGGAACACGGTGGACAATATGTCCCTCTTTGGCTACAAATTCCAGTTTTGCCCTTACTGCGGCGCGAAGATCACCTCCGTCCGTCGCTTGGCCGATCTCATTAGTCCTCGTGGCGGTCGGGCCAGTGAAGTCTATGAACATAATGTTCGACATTCTGATCGGGACTGCTGCTGCCAATCGGTCGATGGATGCTGCCAAGGGGAGAGCTAATGACTAATTTTCTCGCCCATCCGATCATCTATCTCCGCAGGCTCAGGACGCCTCCTTGCATCACGTGCGCGAAATGTCACTTAGAGATAAATGGTTACAGGTGCCGTGCGCCTAAGTATTGTGACCGAGTGAACAGGCTTAATTGCACAAATGTCTCCCGCGCACTACTTGAAAACGTCCGTGGCACGCGGTTTTGCGAGTATGAGGAGCGCAAGGATGCTGAGTGATTCCTCGCTACATGACCTTGCCGAGCAACTGCGGAAATTGAGAGTCCGCAAGGCTGACCCATTCGACATGATTTATCCGGGCGACGTCGAGGACATCCTTGGCTTTGTGGCTGATGACGAGTATTGGTACACAGCTGATTCCGTCTATCGCTTTGCCAATCTTATCGACCCTTACTGCAATCAATCCGGTGAGTCGAATGAGTAAGCGCAAGGTCGAGCTCTATCTCGTCAATGACTGTGGCGGCGAGTGGGAGGACGCCTGGAATGAGCCGGTCATCGCATTCGACAACCAGGACGATGCCAAGAGATGCGCATGTGCTCGCGAGCATCGTCAAAGCATTTGGAATGAGGGCTTTGGCTACAGAGACTACTCAGGCTCTTTTGTCACGGAAATCGATGCCGTTATCGACGATTCAATCTTTGCGCCTAAAGATGTGCGAGATGAATGAGGGAATGACAATCGAGCTGACCGGTGCGAATGGCGATAAATGGGAATGCCTCGGCACCGTCGTAGTGGTCACGAGCGTCGATTCCAAAGGATGGGCAATTCGGCAGAAAGAAACGCTCAAGCGCGATCGCTATGGGGACTGCTCTCCTTTCGCGCACGAGTATGTCTGGATTGACGATGACAGGCCGTGGTATCAGGCGCCTGGACATTCTCTGAGCGGACTACCGCTTTCATCAGGCAAAACATTTGAGGGGACTGATTATGAATAACCAACTGACGCCGTGCTATGTGAGTGAGATGCCAGGCGAAAAGGCGCGAGCGCTGCTCATTGACTTCGCGGTTGAGGCCTGGACCCATCCAGCCTCGCCTCTTATCAACGGCTTTCCAGCAGGACAGGAGTCTCACCCGCGGGCCATTGTGATGTTTGAGACCGGAGACGTGCGATGCGTTCACGTAAATGCCATTCAAGTCATCGGCGCGGAAGGGATTTTCAGTGAGTACGCATTTCCCAAAAACGACGGCTCGAAGAGTCCCATTTAAGAGCGAAAGGCCATTCGAGACCGATTTCGGCATCGTCAATCTTTTCCTTCACCTAACAGGCAACGACACGATGCCAACGGCTCAAGAGTCCGATTGGCCCAATCAAAAGCATCCATCACCGCCGATGCGCGACTGGTGGGGATAGGAGATAGATGAAATCTTTAATAGTTGACAGCTTCACATTCGCATTCGCGACGATTGCCGTTTTGGTCGTGGTTGCGCTTTATCTGGGCGTGCCGGCGGGCATGCTCTCGATGATCTGCTCGGTCGTGAGCGCGGCGGCGGCAGTGACGGCGATGGTTTTCCTCATCGTGCTCAAAAAGACCCTTGAGCCGATCTACGCGATTGTCGAGACGAGCAGGTATCGAATTATCAAGATGCGTGGCGAGATTGACACGCTCAAGCGCCGAGTCAATGCCTTGGAGGACAAGATCTATGGAGCGTAAGAAGTGCATCGTGTCCTTGCCTGATTATGGACCGACAAACGGCGCGCCCGATGTGATCCTTTTTATGGGGAACAGCTACGAGAGGGCCAGTACCAGCAGGGACGTATTGCTCGACTCAAATACTAAGGTAGCGGCCTATTCGCCCACTCGTGTGACAAATGCCCTCGCCGTCACACATTGCGGTTACAGGGAGGCACACGAAGCCCCCGACATCATCCAGTACGAGGGCGCGAGCTACGTAAAGGCCGACCTCGATGCGCTTGAAAAGCTCGTGGGCGACCTGTCGGCGCTCGGGGACATTCCTGATCCCGTGGCGACCGGCGCGAGCTGCGCCCTGATAGCCGAGCGAATCAAGCGAGCGATTGGAGTATGGGAATGACGGATGACGAGATTAAGCAGGCGCTGGACGATACTGAGCTTTCAATTGAAATCGATTGTGCGCGCGACCCTGACTTTATCAAAGTTACCAGCGGAAAGGTCTACAGGCCCGAGCGCACGGCGGGCAAGGACATGATGAAAGATTTTGTCAACGATACAGTGATTTTCACGTGTAGCGAGTGCAACCAAGAGGTCTCTTGCGACGATGTCTATTGCTCGTGCTGCGGATCGCGATTCGTATGAGGCCACTCGAGTTCTTTGTGCCGTCAAACCGGCTCAGTCCCAAAGGCGAGCGTACTCACGTTGACGGATGGAATGAGTACATAAAGGCCGTCAATACGTCCCGCTATGTCGGTGCCGCTCGCGAGCGTGAGAACGTGACTCTCGTTGCCGACTATGCAGCACTCGCCATGCG
>CALGKS010000103.1 GCA_937930475.1 uncultured Collinsella sp.
ATGACATCGACGCTGTCGAGGTGCGCCGCATTTCATCTCAGGATTTCCGCAACGGCTATTTGCTGCCCAGGGATGTTGCGGAAGGCGCGTCGGAGCTGGATTCCGAACCTGTAAAGGTAAGTCCAGACGTGTTGGCTCGTTACGAGCTTCGTTGCGGCGATATCGTCATGCCGCGCATACTCGGTCGTTACGGCGCGTCGAACCTACTTGTGGTCGGCATCGATGATGCAAAGCAGCATCTAGTTGCCTCGCACAACACCACCGCCATTCGCCCGGCGATTCCAACGATGACCGACGAGGAGCGCATGGTGTATGCAGAGATGGTCGCGGCGTACCTCACCGACGGCCATGGGTCCATAGTTTTGCAGGTATTGTCCGACAATCAGTACAGCCACGCCATCCGCCCTACCGATCTGTTCGAGATCGAAGTCCCACCAGCACTCGACCCGCGTACGCGCGAGTATAGCGAATCCATCAATCGCTTTGCCGAGGTCGTAAGGGCCAAGAAACAAGCCGAGGCCGCTGTCGCCCAAGCCCAGCGCAACCTCGAAGCCGCAAAGAAGGCCGTTACTCAGGTGGTCGACCAGGCCTGTGAGTAGCGCATACATAGGCAGTAGAAACGTCTTAAGCCGGCGGCAGGAACTAATCCTGCCGCCGGCTTAACTATCTAGCCTATTCCCATCCCGTGGTCTGAGGATTCCATTTGCGCACATTCGCCGAATGATTAAAGCACGGTGTATACAACCGATTGACGACCCCTTCTGCCCCAGCAATGTTCCCCGCGAGATCAAGTACCCCCGCCTGCCTCGCCATCTTTATGTACTGCGCAGAACCATTTTGTTTCCACCAGAGAGGCGCCACGAACTCTTCCGGCATTGCCACCTTGCGGGCAGACGCTTCTTTCTCGACTCTCTCGACAAGCGTAGCCCCATCGACGAAGCAAGTTTTCGCGTACACCAAGATGTCGACTATATCCTTGATTCGCGAAGAGGCACGGCCCTCATGCATCTCTATCATTGCGAGCAATTTATCTGCAAGGGCGCTCTCCGCTCGGCATACTCGATAGTCGCAGACTGGGAGCCCCTCGATATTCAAACGATCAATCGGTGCAAGAACCTCCGGCTCAAGTCCCTGCACTTCATCAATTACCAAGTCAATTGAAATTGGCTGTAGCTTCTTGGTTCCCATAAAGGGGGTGAACCACACCTTCGCACCGCACCGATACTCATCTTCTTCTTTGATCTGCTCTGCACGATCAAAGACAAACGAAACGAAATCCTCCAAATCAATCGAAGCCGCCTGCACCAGATCGGCAATAGCCTCTTCGAGACTTTCCTCTTGAGCAACCAAGTCAATATCCCTTGTGACACGCGCATCGAGTGTTCGCGCTAGGACGCTTTGGCCACCCTTGAGCACAAAGCTGCCGTCATCTTCTGAAAAAACGCGACATAGGAAGCGATGAAAGTAGAAACCGACGATCGCCCGATTGGTATCCATCTGCGACTGTCTTGCGGCATTCCTAACAGCCATCTCCAATGCGGCAGGCGTTTTGTACTTCACCATGTTCTCCGTTTCGCATTAACCGTTCAGTACCATCAGCAAAGGCCTCATTAGTTCGCGTCGTTTGGCAGTTTTAGAGTTCTCCTTTACGAGTTCTTTCAGCCGCTGCATATCGAGCCCACGCCCCAGCGCATCGTGATAGGC
>CALGKS010000104.1 GCA_937930475.1 uncultured Collinsella sp.
CCGCCGGTCACGACGTCGACATGGACGGCTTTACCGCCTGCATGGAGGACCAGAAGGCCCGCGCCCGTGCTAACGCCAAGGGCGATGCCTGGGGCAGCTTCAACGACGTGTGGGTCGAGCTTTCCGACAAGGTCGCCGCGACCGAGTTCGACGGCTATGACAACGATGTGATCGAGGGCGCCAAGGTTGTCGCCATCGTGCGCAACGGCGAGTCCGTCGAGTCCGCTGTCGCTGGCGAGGACGTCGAGGTCGTTCTCGACCGCACTCCGTTCTATGCCGAGATGGGTGGCCAGCAGGGCGACGCCGGCGAGCTTTCCGCCGAGGGCGTCGTGCTGACCGTTGCCGACACCAAGAACCACAACGGCCTGTATGCCCACGTCGCGCACATCGCCGAGGGCACGCTGACCGTCGGTGCTGCCGTGACTGCCGCGCTCGACGCCGAGCGCCGTGGCTTCCTGCGTCGCAACCACACCGCCACGCACCTGCTCGACGCTGCGCTTAAGCAGGTCCTGGGCGAGCATGTCTCCCAGGCCGGCTCGCTGGTGACGCCCGAGCACCTGCGCTTTGACTTCACGCACTTCGAGGCCCTGTCCTCCGAGCAGCTCAAAGCCGTCGAGGACCTGGTCAACCAGCAGATCTTCGCTTCCAAGCCGGTCGTGACCCGCGTCATGGGTATCGACGAGGCCAAGGCCGCCGGCGCTGTTGCCCTCTTTGGCGAGAAGTACGGCGACGTCGTCCGCGTCGTCTCCGTGGGCGCCGAGGACCAGCCGTTCTCCCGCGAGCTCTGCGGTGGTACGCATGCCGCCAACACTGCCGAGATCGGCCTGTTCAAGATCATTTCTGAGTCCTCCACAGGCTCTAACGTTCGTCGTATCGAGGCCGTGACCTCCAAGGGCGCGCTCGATTACATGGCCGACCGCCTGGCGCTCGTCGATGCCGCCGCTGCTGCACTCAAGTGCCGCGTCGACGAGGTTCCCGCCCGCGTGGAGAACCTGCAGGCCGAGCTGCGCGAGACTTCCAACAAGCTCAAGAAGGCTCTGACCGGTGGCTCTTCCGATGCCATCTCCAGCGCCATTGACGGCGCTGTCGAGCTCGACGGCTACAAGCTCGTTGTCGCTGAGCTCCAGGGCCTTGAGGCCGCTGACCTGCGCAACGTGTGGGATACCGTGCACCAGAAGGTTGCCGGCCCCGTTGCGTGCGTCGTCGCCAGCGTGACCGAGAAGGGCACCCCGGCCTTGCTCGCCGCCGGCTCCGACGATGCCGTCAAGGCCGGTTTCCACGCCGGTAATGTGATCAAGCAGATCGCGGGCCTGGTCGATGGTCGCGGTGGCGGTCGTCCCAACATGGCCCAGGCCGGTGGTAAGAACGCCGCCGGTATCGCCGATGCCCTCGCGGCCGCCAAGACCGCGCTCGGCGCCTAAGAACCTAAGTAGTCGCTGTGGTCGCGCTCGCACTGGACATAGGGGAGACCAGGATTGGCATTGCCGTCTCGAGCCGTGATGGCAAGATGGCGATGCCCGTCAAGGTGCTCCCGGCTGCCGAGGTCGCCGGTATGGCAAAGACGTTTCGCTACCTGGTCGAGGACTATGAGCCTGACATTCTGGTAAGCGGACGCCCCCTGACCATGGCCGGTGAGCCCGGCCCCCAGGCCGAGCGCGTTGCCGCCGTGGCTCAAAAGATCGCCGACGAACTCGATCTTCCGTTG
>CALGKS010000105.1 GCA_937930475.1 uncultured Collinsella sp.
GCTCACCCTGCGCAAGGTCTACGCCTGCGTCTCGACCTTCATCCGCCTGCCGCTCGACCCGTTCGCCGCCAGCGTCAGGTACACCATGCCCACCCGCAAGACCCGCGAGCGCTCAAAGCGCGTCTACACCCTCGACGAGGCCCTGGGCGTCCTCGACGCACTGCGCGGCAACCCCCTGGAGCCCGCGTTCATCCTCGCGTGCTTCGGCTCCTGCCGCTCGGGCGAGTCGCTTGGCGTGCGCACCGACGAGGTCCTGCGCTGGGAGCGCTCCGGCACCGCCCTCGCCTCGGCCGACATCTGCCGCCAGATGCAGCAGTCCGGCACCGCGCCCGTCGACGCCCTCAAGACCGCCAAGTCCGCGCGCACCGTCGTGATCCTGCCGCAGGCCGCCGACCGCCTCGTCGAGATAGCGGCCGCCCGTGCCGCCGAGGGCCGCGAGTGGCTGTGCGACCGAGGCGACGGGCTGCCCATGAACCGGAGCATATGCAACGACCGCTGGCGGAAACTCTGCGCCGCCCGCGGCATCGAGCACATCCCGTGGTCGAACCTCCGCAACTCATGGCGTACGATAGCGGAGGTCGAGCTTCGCCTGCCGTGGGACCTCATCGAGATGCTGATGGGCCACGCCCTCCCCGGCGTGTCCGGACGGCACTACATCCGCCCCACCGCCGAGCAGGTCGTCCGCGCCGCCTTCGACGCGCTTTGGATAAGTTAGGATATTCCCCCGCAAAGCCGCAGGTAGATAGCACGCCGTTAGTTGTGGCAGTATTAAGATTCGCAGCCCAAAACCGCCGCAAAGGCGACAGACACCTTTGCGGCGGCTCCCACAAACATCTAGATCTGTAACAGTTAGAGCCCATTTTTCGGCCCACCTGTTACAGATCGAGACATTCAAATTTAGCTGAGAAGATAATCTCGATCTGTAACAGTAACTCGGCAAAATCGACCCTAGATGTTACAGATCGAGACAAACGACCGATATCGACCTAAATAATCTCAATCTGTAACATCTAGCCCGTTTTCGGCCTTACAACTGTTACAGACCGAGACAAACCAACGAAACAAGCCGCCGCAAAGGTACCTTTGTGGTGGCTTAGGGTCGCGCTACTCACCGAGCATCTCTTTGAGCTTGGCTGCCACGGCATGTCCCAAGCTCTCATGGCTTTCGGGCATCATATGCAGATAGTCGATATCGCCCGGCTCGGCAAAGTCGGCGGCATTCAAAAAGTCGCAGCCAAACTGCTCGGCCACGTGCGCATAGTACTCGCCAAAATGCTCAGATGCCTCAACGGAATGCTTGTCAAAGTCGGTCATATACACATCGGCGATCTGTGGCTTGATCTTGATAGGAGCCATCAGCAGAATGTGCGGACAAGGCGCAGCGTCGGTCCACGGAAACGCGCGGACGGCGCGAATCAGCGCCATGGCGCCACGGGCGATATCGGAAGCTGTCACGTTGAAGACCGTCTTACAGTCGTTGGTGCCCAGCATGATCACAATGGCTTCCAGCGGCTTATGGGCCTCGAGCAGCATCGGAAGCGCGCGAATGCCGTTGAGGTTAGTGTCCAGATGGCACATATCGTCGCGCACCGTCGTGCGGCCGTTGAGCCCCTCCTCAATCACATGCCAGCCATCGCCTAGGTCACGCTGCGCCACGCCGCACCAGCGCACATCCTGCGCATAGCGCACCGCGGTGCCGTCGCGCATACCAGCCGGATCATAGCCATAGGTATTGCTATCACCAAAGCACAGAACGTTTTTCATCGTAAGCCCTTCCTTTAGTAAAAAGCCGACGGGAGCAGCCCCCGTCGGCTCGGCATGTCGCATCACGCGCGCCGTTTACAAGTATTTGCGCCAATCGTCCTCGTCCTCATCATCCTCGGCAGCAGCCTGGGCCTGCTCGACGGCACGAGCGGCTGCAGCACGGGCGGCAGCCTGGGCATAGGACTCCTCGTTGCGTTCGGGGAAGTTTGCCAGCACGTGCTTGAACTTGGCAAAGTCCTCGTCCCAGCGCGTAGAGGGCACGGCAAAGAAGACCTGCTTGACCTTGAAGTCGCCCGATGCGAGCTCCTTGCGGAAGAGCTCGGCCACGGCCTCGGCGTCAAAGCCGTTGTTGTCGCAGCCCCAAGCGCCCAGTACGAGCTTCTCGCGACCCAGCTCGTCGCAGATGGCAAGCACAAAGCGGATACGGTCGCGCAGGGCATCCAACAGGGCGTCGTCGCTCACGCGGTACTCCTGGCGGGCGCGCTTGGCGTTGGGTGCAGCGGCGACGATTACGTCGGCATAGGCGTGCACGTGGTTGCGGTCGAAGCGCACGGCGGGCACCACCAGCGCACGATTGCGGTACAGCTCGCAGTTGATGTTGCGGCGACGGTTCTCGCCGTACCACTTGCGCTGCTTGTCGAGCACGTTGTACAGGTACGAATCGGCGCAGAGCGTCGCCTCCTGGCCCAGGTAGCCCTGGATATAGCCGCCGCCCGGATTGGTAAACGAGGCAAAGGCAAGCACGGCCATATCGCAGAACTGCGCATAGCCGCGGCCGTTATCGAGGATTGCCTGCGTGGCGGAGGCATCAAGCACGGTGACCTCGGGCAGGACCGGAGCAGCCTCCTCCGCGGGCGCGGACTCAGCCTCGTCGGCCAACTCGGTGGAACCGAGCGCCACCTCAGGCTCGACCGCAGTCTCCACCTCAGCGGCCTCAACCTCGACAGCCTCAGCAGCCTCGACGTCCTCGACAGCCTGCTCCTCAGCAGCCGCTGCCTTCTGGGCCTTGGC
>CALGKS010000106.1 GCA_937930475.1 uncultured Collinsella sp.
CCCGCACCGGCTCATTTTGCCGAGCCCGTCGCCGAGGCGATTAACGAGAGCCCTGCCTTGTTTGCAGCCCCCGAGCCTGCCGCGCCGGTATTCCCCGTCGCCCCGGCAAGCGAGGCGGCACCCGCATCCGCAACGCCTGCCGAAGTCGAGCAGCCCGTTGCCGCGCCCGCCACAGCTCCCGAGCCCTCCGCTCAACCCCAGAGCACGCCCGCGCCGTCGCACGTTGCGACGCCCGAGCCGACGGCTGTCGAGCCGCAGCAGGACGGCGATCCCGCCGATCGCGTAACCGAAGATCTCAACCTTCCGGACATCTCCGACGCCGAGTCGGGAGACGATGCCGACACCGTCTCCCCCGGCGACACCGCCGAGATCGATGTCGCGGCCGTGGAGGCAAAGCTCAAAGATCCCGGCTCGACCATGAGCTTTGAGCCGCTGACCGACGAGCGCATCGAGACCGACTCGACCTACGACGCCGGCACCACCACGCAGCTTATGTGGGGCGCCCGCTCCGACGTCGGATGCGTACGCCCGCACAATGAGGACTCCTATCTGGTGCAGTCGCCGCTCTTTTGCGTGTGCGACGGCATGGGAGGACACGCCGCCGGCGAGGTAGCATCCTCCATCGCCGTCGAGACCATCGCCAAGACGGCGCCGCAGTCCGCCGACGCCGCGCGCCTGGCCGCAGCCGTTGAGGCCGCCAACGCCGCCGTGATCGAGGCCGCCCTCAACGGCCTGGGCAAACCCGGCATGGGATGCACGGCCACCTGCGCCTACATCGAAAACGATACGCTCGCCATCGCCCACGTGGGCGACTCGCGCGCCTACCTGCTCCACGAGGGTACGCTCATCCGCGTGACCCGCGACCACTCCTACGTGGAGGAGCTCGTGGATGCCGGCGAGATTACGGCCGACGAGGCCCGCGTCCACCCCAACCGCTCGGTCATCACCCGCGCGTTGGGCTCGGATCCCGCCATGTATGCCGACCACTTTACCCTGCACATCGAGGAAGGCGACCGCCTGATTCTGTGCTCCGACGGTCTTTCGAGCATGATTCCCGATAGCGATATCGAGAACATCGCTACGCAGTCCTCGAGCGCACAGATCTGTGTCGACAACTTGGTGGACGCGGCGCTCGCCGCCGGCGGCCACGACAATGTGACCGTGGTGGTCGTCGACCTGGTCGACGACGGCGTCATGCGCGAGGCAAAACGCGTCCGACGCCGCAATGTCACCATCGCCACCGTCTTGGCCCTTGTCTTTGTGCTGGTAGCAGGCATCTGGGCATACACGGGCATCACCGGCTCCTATTACTTGGGAACCTACCACGGCAATGTCGCCGTCTGGCGTGGCCTGCCCGGCAAGACGCTCGGGGTCGAGCTCCACTGGCTCGAAAGCGAAACCAGCATCAAGCTGTCCGACCTGCCCGAAGACACGCAAAACCGCCTGAAGGCAGGCATT
>CALGKS010000107.1 GCA_937930475.1 uncultured Collinsella sp.
TCTTTGGTCTGCCCCTCGGTCGCGCCATTGGCCTGGCCGTGGGCTGGCGCATGACATTCGCCGTGGTCGGGGCCCTCTCAGCTATCGCGGTCGTCTACCAGGCCGCGGTGTTCCCGGCCATGCCGGTGGGCGAGCGCTTTACGCTCAAACAGCTGCCCGAGCTGCTCAAGAACCCGTTCCTCATCGCGCTTTATGCGGTCACGGTCTTTATGGCGACCGGCTATTATGCGGGTTACAGCTATATCGAGCCGTTCCTGGCACAGGTCGCGCACGTCGACGCAAGCGCTATTACCATGACGCTGACGGCGTTCGGCTGCTCTGGTCTGCTCGGAAGCTGGATGTTCGGCCGTCTGTTCGATGGGCATCGCTTCCCGTTCTTGGCTATCACGCTCTCCGGCGTGCCGGTGGCTCTGCTGCTCATGGGTCCGGTTGCACCGTCGCTCGTCGCCGTTCTCGCTGTTTGCGCGCTATGGGGCTGCTGCTCTACGGCCTTTAACGTGGCGTTTCAGGCCGAGCTCATCAAGTACACACCGGCGGATTCGTCGGCCGTCGCCATGTCGATCTTCTCGGGCCTGTTCAATCTGGGTATCGGCACCGGTACGGCGATCGGCGGCGCCGTGGTGTCGGGCCCCGGCATCGCCTGGATCGGCTACGCAGGCGGCACGATCGCTGTCGTGGGCGTCATCCTCGCCATCACGGTGCTGTTCCCGGCCATACGCCGCGCCAAGCCCGTCGCCTAATCACGTCCCCTCATCAGTTGCGGTGGAATAGTTCCTGTTTAAGGCCTCTGAAGGCTCAAACAGGAACTATTCCACCGCAACTTATTTTGGGGAAGAGGATACAAGCCGGGCATACAATGGATGTCGTTGTGTTGAGCTTACCGGGAGGTTGCTATGTGGGCATACGAGACGACGTTCTATCAGATCTATCCGCTAGGCTTCTGTGGAGCTCCGCGCGAAAACGCCGCACCCGTTGCCGAGAATGAGCTTGCCCAAGCTGCCGGCACCGCGCCCAACCCCGATGCTCCTATCATGAAGATTGCCCAATGGGCCGACTACCTGCAAGGGCTCGGCATCGGCGCCGTGCTCATCAATCCGCCGCTCGAATCCGACAGCCACGGCTACGATACGCGCAGCCTGCGCCATATCGATCGCCGCCTGGGTGGGGATGCCGATTTTGCCGCCGTATGCGAGACGCTGCATGCCCACGGCATCCGCGTGGTACTCGACGCCGTCTTCAACCACGTCGGCCGCGGCTTTTGGGCCTTCCGCGATGTTCAGGAGCGAAAGTGGGACTCGCCTTACAAAGACTGGTTTCATATCAGCTTTGACGGTGACTCGTGCTACGGCGATGGCTTTTGGTATGAGGGCTGGGAAGGCCATTTTGAGCTCGTGAAGCTCAACCTGCAAAACCCCGCCGTGGTCGATTACCTGCTCGAGTCCGTGCGTCGTTGGGCCGAGGTCTTTGGCGTCGACGGCCTGCGCCTGGACGTTGCCTATATGCTCGACCGCGACTTTATGCGCCGCCTGCACGCCTTTACCCGTGAGCTTAAGCCCGACTTTGTGCTGATCGGCGAGACGCTTCACGGCGACTACAACCAGATCGTCAACGACGAGATGCTCGATTCCTGCACCAACTACGAGTGCTACAAGGGCCTGTACTCCAGCTTTAACTCGGTCAACATGTTCGAGATCGCCCACTCGCTGCATCGCCAGTTTGGTGGTGACCCGTGGTGCATTTATCGCGGCAAGCATCTGCTGTCGTTTGTCGACAACCATGACGTGCCGCGCCTGGCGAGTATCCTGACGGACAAGTCCTGCCTGCGCCCCGCCTACGGCATGCTCTTTGGCATGCCGGGCATCCCATGCGTCTACTATGGCAGCGAGTGGGGGATTGCCGGCGAAAAGGGCGGCCCCGATGGTGACTGGGCGCTGCGACCTGCGCTCGATGAGCCTGCGCCCAACGAGCTGACGGCGTTCGTCACGCAGCTCACGCACCTTCGCTCGGCCGACGACGCGGCGGCCCGTGCTCTCAACTACGGTGCCTATCGCAACGTGGTGATCCAGAACAAGCAGCTGCTGTTCGAGCGCGCCTGCGACGGCGCGACGGTACTCGTGGCGGTGAATGCCGTGGACGAGCCTTACACCTTTGGCGCCGGCGAGCTCAATGGGTCTTTTGTCGACCTGCTTACCGACGGTGCACCTGCGGTCGAGCTGACGGGCACCCTTGAGCTTGCGCCCTACGAGGTACGCTATCTGTTGAGGGCCTAAGCCATGGCTGTGTCCGACGAGGGCTATCAACATATTGAGCATGGGTTTGAACCCGTGTTCGACCAGCACTCGCGCGTTTTGGTGCTGGGGTCGTTTCCCTCGGTGCTTTCGCGCGCCAATGCCTTTTATTACGGCAACCCTCAGAATCGCTTTTGGCGCGTGATGGCCGCGTGCCTCGGAGTGCCTGTGCCGCCCAACGAGGGCGACCCTTTGGCGGACAGCGAGCCTGCGACGCTCGACGCCTCGATTGCCGCCAAGCGATCCATGCTGCTGAACGGCGGCGTGGCCCTGTGGGATGTGATCGAGAGCTGTGACATTAAGGGCTCGAGTGACGCGAGCATTCGCAACGTTGTGCCGGCACATATCGAGCGCATTACCGATGTCACGCCGATTGAGGTCGTTATCTGCAACGGCGGCGCGGCCGGGCGGCTCTACAAACGCTATCTACAAGAGCGGACGGGGCTACCTGCCATCGTGCTGCCGTCGACGAGTCCTGCCAACGCGGCGTGGCGTTTGGAGCGGCTTGTCGAGCGTTGGAGTGAAGCCGTTGACTGGGCAGCTTATTAATTTAGATTATTGATTGAGTGCGGGCGCCGAGGTGTTTCAGAACGCCTCGCCAGATCGGCGCGGGCACGGCTGGCTCGGCGCAAACCATGCCATTGGTGTCGATGTCCTCGGCACTGCCGCCGCCGAGTCGCTGCGCATGCTCAACCGAGCAACCCATACGCACCGCACCCACGAGCTTGTCCATGGCTTCGGAAAACGGTCGGCGCAAGAGGCCCATGCGCGGGGAGTGGCGAAGCGCTGCGATGCCGCTGCCGGCGCAGATGGCAACGCCGCCACACCACGTTAGTTTACGGAGCTCGCAAGCTTCCCGCAGGCGCTTGACGGGCATGTGCGCCCCCTCGGTGCTTCTGTGGGCAACCTGCACGACGACATAGACGCGTGTCTCTGCATTCCCAAGGCGATCGAGCATCTGCTCGACAGTGATCATCGCCCCGTCATCAAATGCATCATCAACGGCGAGCACGAGGCCATCGGCGGCAGCATCGTCATCATCCGCCTTCAAGTCGACCGGGCGGGGGAGCACAGTGCCGGAAAGCTGTGCATAGGCGGCGATGGCATCCTGCAGGTCCCAGAGCAAAAACTCAAGATCGGCGCTCTCGGGAATGTTGATATACGCAATGGTTTGCAACGTCTTGGGCTTATCGCCGCGCGCGATCGTCTCCATGCCGCCTCCTTTCCGGTTGGTTTCCGTTTAGGTTACACCGTCTGGTGGCGCCTCGCCGCGCTATCCTAGTGCAACCCTTACGAAAGGAACGCCATGCGCCTGCCCATGAATACCTCGCTTGCCACGCTCAAGCCCTCCGGTATCCGCCGAATCAACGCGCTCGCCGCTCAGCATCCGGGATGCATCGCGCTTGCGCTCGGCGAGCCTGATTTTCCCACGCCCGATGTGATTAGCGCCGAGGTGACCGCCGCACTGGGCCGCGGCGACACACACTATCCGCCCAACAACGGTCGCCCTGTCCTGCGCGAGGCACTGTCTGCCTACATGGGGGACGCGGGCCTTACGTTTTCGGCCGACGAGGTCATCCTGACCGACGGCGCGACCGAGGCCCTGTCGGCAACATTCATGGCCATGCTCAACCCCGGCGACGAGGTCATTATCCCCACGCCGGCCTTTGGCCTGTACGAGAGCATCGTCGTAGCCAATCACGCCAAAGCGGTCTTTTTGGATACGGAGCCTGCGCAATTTCAGATTGACGAGGATGCGCTTCGCGCCTGTGTGACCCCGGCGACCAAGGCCATCGTCATCTGCACGCCCAACAATCCCACGGGTTGCATTCTCAACGCGGCATCGCTCGACGCCGTGGCGCGCGTAGCGGAGCAGGCGGGCATCTACGTGGTCTGCGACGACGTGTACAACCGTTTGGTCTATGTGGATGGTTACGAGCGTTTTGCCCAGCGACACCCGGAGCTGCGCGAGCAGACGGTCGTCATCGAGAGCTTCTCCAAGCCCTGGGCCATGACCGGCTGGCGCTTGGGTTGGCTCGCCGCCGCAGCCCCCGTCATCGCCGAGATCGCAAAGGCTCACCAATACCTGGTATCGAGCGCCGTCTCCTTCGAAATGGACGCTGCAGCTCGAGCCCTCACCGTCGACCCCACCCCCATGCTCAAAGTCTACCGAGCCCGCCGCAAACGAGTCCTCGCAGCCTTGGGCGCCATGGGTCTCGACGTAGTGGAGCCCGCAGGAGCCTTCTACGCCTTCCCGAGCATCAAAAAGTTCGGCCTAACCAGCGAGGATTTCTGCATTAAAGCCATCAAAGAAGCCAACGTAGCCCTAGTCCCAGGCAACTGCTTCGGCACCGAAGGCCACATCCGCCTAAGCTACTGCGTCTCCGACCAAGATTTGGACGAAGGCCTCCACCGCCTGTCCACCTTCATTTCGACTTTGTAGTCCTCAGGGATGCAACACATCAGCCCACCGACCCAAGCATTATGTGTGGGGCGCGCCGGCCAACGGACACGAGGATTCGCAGCAAAGGCAACGTAGCTCCGACCGGGAGGGGCAGGGCGAGTTTTCCGTAGATTCCGCACGAGCCGAAGGCCACATTAAGTGGCCTTCGTGCGAGCC
>CALGKS010000108.1 GCA_937930475.1 uncultured Collinsella sp.
TAGCTCCATTGACCCGTCTACTCGTCCGCATCCCGAGCTTCTGCCTTGGCCTTGCGCTTCAGGTAGTTTCCGCGACAGTAGCGCTCAAGGGTTCCGTTGTAGCCGACGATGATTTCCCAGTAGCACCCATCGAAATCGTTCATGGCGGCGACCGTGAAATCGTTGATTGTCGTGAAACCGTTGGCGATGATGTAGCCGACCAGCTCCTTCAACATCTCCTGCTTCTGGGCAGAGCTGATTTGCTCATAGGCTCCGATGTCGAAATTGTTTCCCGTGACACGGCGGCTCGGGTCGTACTGCTCTTTTCCCTGCTTACGGCACGAATCCGTGTCATGAATCAGGTAGTCGTAGCAATGGCGGATGTTTACGCAGGCTTCGCAGGTGTTCAGCGCCTTCTTGCCAGGCGCGGAAAGGAGGTTGAACACCTCCATGATGTGCTTGTAGCTGGTCGTATTCGACTTCGCCACGATGATATGCACGTGGTCTTTGCGGTGCTCGCTCTTGCTGTCCTTGTCCGCCGTGTGCTCGCAGTACGCATAGGGGAGCTGGAGCAGGTCATCGATGGTCTCGCGCCAGTCTGGGCGCATGTTCTCCTGATAGAGAACCGCCCACCAGTACCGAGCCTTTGCGATTTTCGGAGCCTTTTCCTCTTCTTTGGCCATAAAAATGGAGCCCTTTCTAATCGTGGAAAGCGGCTCCGAGAGGTCTAATTTGCTGTTAGTTTTCCTTGCTAGGATGCTGTTGTGCTGGGAAAACTGGTAGAATCTAACTGTGTGTAGCGGAGCCGTAATCCGTTACTTTTCCTGTCGGTTGAGGCGGCAACCACAGCCGACAATCAAACATTCTAGCCCATCGCGCCCGCGCGGTGGGCTTTTGTTTTGCCTATCTGTGCAGTTAGATGCTGGTTTTCTGTAATGCTGGCAAACGTAAACTATCGTTTACGTTCCGGCGCGGCGATGTGCTAACGGCTCTGCCCCCACGACTGCCGCGGCGCTTCATCTCCACGGTTCGCGTTCAAACCCCTAGCAGCCCTCTGGGCTTCTGCAGCACGGGCTTTGGGGCTTCTGTCATCGTCTTCCACATAATCGCGCTCCAAGGCCGCCAAATCACGTTTGAGCGCCCTTGTCGTCATCCGCGCACTTCTCGGCGCGAGCTTTCTGGCGAGGTCCGCAATTGCCACCTCAAGCCGTCCAACCGCTCCTCTGATTCCCTCAACGACCTGCTCAACTCGTCCTCGGAGTCCATCGCATCGAGCAGCGATTTCATCGAGGATTCCGCGCTTCTCAAAGCGTCCCGCGCCGCCGAACCGCTCAGTGAGGGAAGCGATGGCTTCCAGCTCCTCAACGTCCTCCTCAAGCCGTCCCGCCGCTTGCCGAACCGACTCCAATCGCCGCTGCTCGCGCTGGAGGTTTTCGCCCACCTCGTTGCGCAGCTCGATTTTCTCGCCGATTTCGCCGTCCAAGCGGTCAATCTCGGCCATTTTTTCCGCGATTCGGCGGTCGATTTCCGCAGCTTGCGCCCGCTTTTCATCGACCTTGGCGTTCACGGCGCCCAATTTGACACTAGACTCAACCCTGAGCTGCTCAAGCCCGTCCAGCTCGCGCTTTGCCGTTATCGTCTCGTGCTTCGCCTTTTTCCTTGCAACCTCAAGCGTCTCTATCTCGGACTTGAGCGCCCTCGTGGTGCCGACCTGCACCTTGTACGCGTCAAGGCTCCTGTAGCCCTTCGCGCGCAGCTCGTGGCGCATTGGGCGCTCGTACCCGTAGGGCTTCGCAACCTGCTCCCAGAAATCCTCCTGAAGCCTGCTCATGGTTCCCTGGGCCGTTACCTCCCACTTGCCATTGGCGTTCTTGCGCCGCTTGTCGGGCGCGAACAGCTCTTTGGCACACAGGCGATCGTGACCGTCCTCGCCACGGATGACTGGGGCGATCCAGATGTGCGCGTGCGGTGTGCCCTCGTCCAGATGAATCTGGGCTGCAAGCAGGTTCTCATAGCCGTACCGCGCCCCGAACCACTGAACCGACCTGTCAAGAAACTCATTGGCCGTCTCCTCGTCCGGAAGCGCTTCATTTGTCGACACGATGAACCCCATCGCGCGAACTTGGTTGTCCCTGATTTTCCTCTTCGTGTTCAGCTCGCCCATCCGCCGTTCGATAGCCTGCTCGAGCGGAACGGGACTCTCATCCCCCGCGCGGCACAGGTACCCGACATGCCGGCCGCTCTGGTCAACATCGTTGGCATAGGTATGCGCCCGTCTATCAAGTTCCTTGCCCACGGCTTCAAGGCTCTCGCATTTGGTCGACTTCATGGCAATCAAGGGTGCTACGGTCATGTCAAACTCCCGAGTTCGAACCACCTAAAGGTGCGTTAGCTGCTTTGGTATAGTCACGGTATACCAAACTGCGTTTGGCCGTGCAAGGGCGCTGCCCTTGACCCGCTCGGGCGTTCCCCCCGAGACCCCCCAGCCCCTGCCCGTTCGCGGCTTCGCTCACGGCCTGCGGGGCATCGGCGCAAGCGCCGACCGGAGGGACTTCGCCCCTCCGAACCACCCCCAAAAGGGGCTAACTCGCCCCTTTTGAAACCCCCGTTTTGTCGTCCGTCACACGTCACAGTATTTTTAGGTCGTAGTTAGCCTAAAAATACTGACCCCCAAAAACGCGGGTTTTTCGGACTCCGGACACAGTCAAGGAAAGGGTCGATGGAGCAGAGCGTCCATCGACCCTTAATCAAGTCTGGTCTTGTCGGCTGACCGCCGCGTCAATTCCGCTATCGGTGAACGAGTCGGCTTAGATCTGCTTCGCAGACCACACCGCCCCGTAGTCACCGATAGCTCCATTGACCCGTCTACTCGTCCGCATCCCGAGCTTCTGCCTTGGCCTTGC
>CALGKS010000109.1 GCA_937930475.1 uncultured Collinsella sp.
GGTCAGCGCCCTCTCATTTCACGTCACCTTGGCGCAAATGCGGCTCGCTCGCTGTCGTATGTCTATCCTGCGACGCCTCGATTCTTGCGGCGCCAGATACTTAATCCCCTACGACTGGCGGTAATGATCGAAGAAGTCGGCGAGGTCTTCGAGCGACTCTTTGAGCACTTCCATGCGCGGCAGGTACACGATGCGGAAGTGGTCGGGCTCACCCCAATTAAAGCCGCCGCCGCGCGTGATCAGGATCTTCTTCTCGTGCAGCAGGTCAAGGGCGAACTGCTCGTCGTCAGTGATGTTGAACTTCTTCACATCCATCTTGGGGAAGATATAGAACGCCGCACGCGGCTTGACCACCGAGATGCCGTCGATCTTGTTGAGTGCCTCATACACGAAGTTGCGCTGCTCGTAGACACGACCGCCGGGGCGGATGTAGTTGTTAACAGACTGATGGCCGCCGAGCGCCGTCTGGACGATTGACTGAGCCGGCACGTTGGAGCACAGGCGCATGTTCGAGAGCATGTTGATGCCCATAATAAAGTCGCTCATGCAGCGCTGGTTACCCGAAAGCACCATCCAGCCAATACGATAGCCCGCGATCATGTGCGACTTGGAAAGGCCGCTAAAGGTGACGCAGGGCAGGTCGGGAGCGAGCGAGGCAATCGAGACGTGCTCGTAGCCGTCCATGCACAGGCGGTCGTAGATCTCATCGGCAAAAATCATGAGCTGGTGCCTGCGCGCGATCTCAACGATGCCCTCGAGTACCTCGCGCGGATAGACCGAACCCGTGGGGTTGTTGGGGTTGATGATGACGAGGGCCTTGGTCGCGCTCGTGATCTTGGACTCCATATCCTCCAGGTCGGGATACCAATCCGCTTGCTCATCACACAGATAGTGAACGGGATGACCGCCGGCAAGGGTTGCGCACGCCGTCCAGAGCGGATAGTCGGGGCTGGGGATCAGAATCTCGTCGCCATTGTCGAGCAGCGCGTTCATCGAAAGCTGAATGAGTTCGGACACGCCGTTGCCCGTGTAGATGTGCTCCATCTGAACATTGGGCAGGCCCTTGATCTGCGAGTACTGCATGATTGCCTTGCGCGCGGAGAACAGGCCACGCGAGTTGGAATAGCCTTCGCAGTCGGGCAGCTGCTGGCGCATGTCCTTGATGACCTCATCGGGCGTGCGGAAACCAAAGGGCGCCGGATTACCGATGTTGAGCTTGAGAATACGCTCGCCCTCGTCCTCCATACGGGCGGCCTCGTCGACGACGGGGCCGCGCACGTCATACAGGACGTTATCGAGCTTGGTGGATTTAGAAAAAGTACGCATGGTGGTGCTCCTTGGAATTTGAGCTGAGGGATGGGGTTCGGGCTTGGGCACGTTGCGAGGCGATGATTCCTCGCCTTGATCGGCGTCACCGGCGAGCAGCCAGGAAACATCGACCTCCAAAATACGAGCGAGCAGCTCTGCCACATCGCGCCGCGGGATCGTCTTGCCGCTCACATATTGGCTCATCTGACTCTTGCCGAGTTTTTTGCCGA
>CALGKS010000110.1 GCA_937930475.1 uncultured Collinsella sp.
CGTTTATGGAGCGTATACGATGGGAGCGATGCCTTGGATAAGAACGAGCTGCAAAAGCGTATGGAACAGGCCATCCGCCTGACGGCACCTGGCCAGCCGATCCGCACCGCCCTCGACATGATCATTGCTGGTCACCTGGGCGCTCTTATTTGCGTCGGCGACACCGAAAACGTGCTCGCTGCTGGTAACGACGGCTTCCCGCTCAACATTTCGTTTACCTCGAACCGCCTGTTCGAGCTTTCCAAGATGGACGGCGCCATCGTCATCGACGGCGACCTCACCCAGATCCTGCGCGCCAACTTCCACCTCAATCCCGATCCCTCGCTTGCCACGAGTGAGACGGGCATGCGTCACCGCACCGCCGCCCGCATGTCGGTGCTCACGGATGCCATCGTGATCTCGGTCTCGGCCCGTCGTGCCGTCGTCAACGTGTACGTTCACGGCAAGAGCTACGAGATCCAGCCCGTCACCACCATCATGAGCTCGGTCAACCAGCTCGTCGCCACGCTCCAGACTACCCGTCAGTCGCTCGACCGCTCCCTGCTGCGCCTGACGGCCCTCGAGCTCGACGACTACGTTACGCTCGCCGACATTACCGGGATTTTCTCGAGCTTCGAGATCATGCAGCAAGCAAAGACCGAACTTAAGGATTGCATTGTCAAGCTGGGCAACCAGGGCAAGCTCGTGCAGATGCAGCTCGAGCAGCTCGCCGGCTCCAGCATGGATACCGAGTACGACCTGATGATTCGCGACTATGCGAGCGATTCCTCCGAGGCCAATGCCGAAAAGATCCGCGCCAACCTGAGCCGTATGACGCCCAAGGACTTGTCCGACCCGCAGCATGTGGCGGCGGTTCTGGGTTACGACGACCTGGACGAGGACTCCGTCATGACACCGCTGGGCCTGCGCACGCTTTCGCGCGTGTCCGTCGTGCGCGACGGCGTGGCCGAGAAGATCGTCGACGAGTATGGATCGCTGCAGGAGCTCATGGACGACATCAGCGAAGATCCGGAGCGCCTGGGCGACTTTGGCGTCAACAACCCTGCCATTCTTGCGGACTCCCTGTACCGCATGAAGGGCACCAAACAGGGGAACGCATAATGGCGCCCGTATGCGCCGTGGTCGTTGCCGGTGGCAGCGGCCAGCGCTTTGGTAACCCCGGTGGTAAGCAGCTCGTCAATGTAGCGGGCCGTCCGCTTATGAGCTGGTCCATCCGCGCATTTGACCGTAGCAATAAGGTCGGCCACATCGTCGTGGTTTGCCCTGCCGAGCGTCGTGCCGAGATGCGCCGCCTGGCCATCAGCCCGTATTCGTATAGCACGCCCATCAGCTTTGCCGATGCCGGCGAGACCCGCCAGGATTCCACCCGCGCCGGCGTGCACGCGGTGCCGGCGGGTTTCGAATATGTCGCCATCCACGATGGCGCCCGTCCGCTCATTACGACCGAGGCTATCGACCACGCTATCGACGTGCTCGTGAGCGACCGTGCCCTCGACGGTGTCGTGTGCGGCCAGCCTGCCATCGACACACTCAAAATCGTCGATGGCGACAACATCGTCGAGACGCCGCCGCGCGAGCTGTACTGGGCCGCGCAGACGCCGCAGATTTTTAGTGTCGACGCCATGAAGCGCGCCCATGCCGCGGCGATTGCCGAGGGCTTTATCGGCACGGACGATTCGTCACTGGTCGAGCGCATGGGTGGGCGCGTCCGCTGCGTCCAGAGCCCGCGCGATAACCTTAAGGTGACGGTGCCCGAGGACCTGCGCCCCGTAACCGCGATTCTGCTTGGCCGCATGGCCGAGGGAGAGGACCTTCCCCATGTTCAGTAACCTGCGCATTGGCCATGGCTACGACGTCCACCGTCTGGTGGAGGGGCGTCGATGTATCATCGGCGGTGTTGACATTCCCTACGAGCGCGGCCTGCTGGGCCACTCGGATGCCGATGTGCTCGCGCACGCCTTGGCCGACGCCATTCTGGGCGCCTGCCGCGGGGGAGACATCGGCAAGCTATTCCCCGATACCGACCCCGCCTATGAGGGTGCCGATTCGATGGTGCTGCTCGCTCGCGTGATGGACTACGCGCGCGAGCTGGGCTTCGAGTTTGTCGATGCCGATTGCACCATTGCCTGTCAGCAACCCAAGATCACCCCGCACCGCGATGCCATGCGCGCCAACCTTGCCCATGCCCTGGGCGTTGACGTCGAAAACGTGGGCGTCGCCGCCACTACGACCGAAAAGCTCGGTTGGGAAGGCCAGGGCGAGGGAATCGGCGCCTGGGCCGTCTGCCTGCTACAGAAAACCGTTAAGGAGTAACGAATGCGTATCTACAACAGCGCTACCCATAAAAAGGAAGAGTTTCAGCCCATCGAGTCCGGCAAGGTCCGCATGTACGTGTGCGGCCCCACGGTCTACGACAACATCCACATCGGCAATGCCCGTACGTTCATCAGCTTTGACGTGATTCGTCGCTGGCTCATCGCGAGCGGCTACGAGGTCACGTTCGCCCAGAACCTCACCGATGTCGATGACAAGATCATCAAGCGCGCCAACGAGCAGGGCCGCACTGCCGCCGAGGTCGCGACGGAGTTCTCGGACAAGTTCATCGGCGTCATGCGCGCCGCCAACGTGCTCGATCCCGATGTGCGCCCCCGCGCCACCAAGGAGATCGGCCCTATGATCGCCATGATCAAGACGCTCATCGAGCAGGGCCACGCGTACGCTGCCGATAACGGCGACGTGTACTTTGCCGTGCGCAGCGATCCCAACTACGGTCAGGTTTCGGGCCGCAACATCGACGACCTTATGGTGGGCGCGCGCATCGAGGAGAACGAGGACAAGAACGACCCGCTCGACTTTGCCCTGTGGAAGGCTGCCAAGCCCGGCGAGCCCAGCTGGCCGAGCCCCTGGGGCGAGGGCCGTCCCGGTTGGCACACCGAGTGCGCCGCCATGGTGCATCGCTACCTGGGCACCCCGATCGACATCCACGGCGGCGGCTCCGACCTTGCCTTCCCGCATCACGAGAACGAGTGCGCCCAGGCCACCTGCGCCTGGCACCAGGGTTTCTCCAACACCTGGATGCACACGGGCATGCTGCTGGTCGACGGCGAGAAGATGTCCAAGTCGCTCGGAAACTTCTTTACGCTGGCCGAGGTCCTCGAGCAGCACTCCGCTGCTGCCCTGCGCCTGCTGATGCTGCAGACGAGCTATCGCTCGCCGCTCGACTTTTCTTGGGAGCGCCTGGAGGGTGCCGAGAACTCGCTCACGCGTATCGCCGGTACGGTCGAGAACCTGCGCTGGGCCGCGAACCATGCGACGGCCGATGCCGATGAGGCAGCATCCGAGGCGTTTGCCGCCAAGGCCGCCGAGACCCGTGCCACCTTTAAGGAGTGCATGGACGACGACTTTAACACTGCCGGTGCCATGGGTGCTGTCTTTGGCTTTGTGACCGAGTGCAACCAGTACCTGGAGCAGGCGGGCGATGCTGCCGACAAGGCCGCTGCGCTTGCTGCCGCCGATACGCTGGTTGAGCTGCTCGACACATTTGGCGTTGAGCTTCCCGAGCCCAAGGTCGAGCTGCCGCTGGGTCTGCTAGGCGTTGCTGCCGGCCTGGTCGCCTATACGGGCGACGACGTGGACGAGGCCGCTGCCAAGATTCTCGAGGCCCGCGCCGAGGCCCGCGCCGCCAAGAACTGGGATCTGGCCGACGCCATCCGCGACCAGCTCAAGGACCTCGGGCTGACGATCGAGGATACTGCCGCGGGCACCCGTATCAAGACTCTCTAATCCCTGCGGGTTTCCCAAGCACCCGACCGCCCGAGCCACGGCACCTTGCCTTTCAATCGTCGGGCATGACCTCAAGGTCAATGCCCTCCTCTTTCAAGGCAATCTGCCGCACCTCGGGCGGTCGGTCTATTTGTTTCGTTTGATAGTTGTATTTAGGAGGTCGCTTTATGGCCGACAATCGCAAGCGTGCGCCTCGTGGCGGCAAGCAGGCCGCTTCTGGCTCGCGTCCGATCTGCCGAAATGATCGCGCTGCCGCTCCCAAGGGCCAGCGCGATCGCGCCCAGGCCGCACGTCCGCAGCGCGATCGCAACCGCGACGTTGTCCAGGCTCCCAAGGGCGAGTTTATCGAAGGTCGTCGTGCTGCCGCTGAGGCGCTGCGCACTGGTTTTCCCATCAAGTGCGCGCTCATTGCCGAGGGCGGGGAGCGCGATGCCGCCTTGTCGCGCCTGGTCGACGACCTCAACGCCGCGGGTGTCCGCATTAAGTATGTGCAGCGCGCGCAACTCGACGCACTGTCGAGCCATGGCGCTCACCAGGGCATTGCGCTCGAGGTTGGCAACTTCCCCTATGCCGATGTCGCCGATATCCTCGACCGCGCGGGCGACGGTCCGGCGCTCGTCGTGGTACTCGACCACGTGACCGACGATGGCAACTTTGGTGCTATCGTGCGCTCCGCCGAGGTTGTGGGCGCAGCGGGCGTCATCATCGCCAACAAGCGTGCCGCCGGCGTGACCGTGGGCAGCTACAAGACCTCCGCCGGCGCCGTCATGCATCTGCCTATCGCGCAGGTGCCCAATATCGCCCGTGCGCTCGATGACCTCAAGGCCGCCGGCTTTTGGGTGGGTGGCGCTTCCGAGCATGCCGAGGGCAGCTGCTGGGATGCTCCCTTCGAGGGCCGCGTGGCGCTCGTCATGGGCTCCGAGGGCGACGGCATCTCGCGTCTGGTGCTCGAGAAATGTGACTTTTTGACCAAGCTTCCCCAGCGCGGCATGACCGAGAGTCTCAACGTGGCCCAG
Organism: uncultured Collinsella sp.; assembly: GCA_937930475.1. Taxonomy (GTDB): domain Bacteria; phylum Actinomycetota; class Coriobacteriia; order Coriobacteriales; family Coriobacteriaceae; genus Collinsella. The sequence goes on from CALGKS010000110.1 coordinate 4,800, forward strand.
GCGACCACCGCGCTGTGCTTTGAGTGGCTGCGCCGCAATGCCGGCGAGCTCATGGGGGAGGAGTAGCGCATGTCCAAGAAGAACCGCGCCAAGTCCAAGGCCAAGCGCTTTGGCGAAGGCTCGGCCAAGTCGATTGTTTCGGCCGCGACCTATGGCGTGGGCGGCAATGCGTTTGCGCAGGCCATCGCCGACCCGGTCTCGACGGTGCACTCCAATAAGCCCGAGCTGCTGGTGGTCGACGGCTACAACGTGATCCACTGCACGCCGCGCTACGAAAAGCTCGTCTACGACCATTCCGATGATCCGTATTCCAGCGACGTTCACGATATGGCGCGCACGGCACTCATCAACGATGTTGCCGCGTTTGCCCAGGGCCGCTACGAGGCCGTAATCGTGTTTGACGGCGCGGGCAATATCTCCAGCGAGCGCCCCAACCTGCCGGCCCGCGGCGTGCGCATCGAGTTTTCGCCGACGGGCGTATCGGCCGACACCGTGGTGCAGAAGCTCTGCATCGAGGCGCGCGAGGAAGGCCGCGCGTGCTCCGTGGTGTCGAGCGACGGCACGATCCAGGCCGTCGTCATGGGTAAGGGCGTTACGCGCATCTCGAGCCGCATGCTGGTGGACGAGATCAAGCAGATCGATAACGACGTTCACGAGGCAGAGGAAGCTCCGCAGATCAAGATGACCCTGGGCAGCCGCCTGAGCCCCGATGCCCTGGCCAAGCTCAAGGCCCTCCGCGGGAGGTAGGGGAGCTGCCGCCGCGGCGCTGTCTCGCTAACTCCATTCAGCGATGTCGATCATTCTGCGGAGGCGCCATGTAAGCGCCTCTTTTAGATATGGCAGCCTTGCCGTGAGCGCGTCATTTCTGGACAGAATCTCGATTGCCTCGTCAACGAAGCCTTCGAGTTTGTCGCCGTCAAACCAGCTCATGTCCTCGACGAGCAACATTTGTTTGGCGGGGCTTGAATGAAATTGCGCACTGGTAAAACTGTGCTCTCCCGCCCTAAGCTCCTCTAGTGATATGTTGCACCAGAGTGATGAGCCCGAATCGAAGATGGGGGCTGGTCTGCAGACCAGTGAGTTGACGTTTCGCACGAGGCCGAAGTTGCGCCAATGACGATCGTAGTTGGCAATGATGTCATCGCATACGATCATGCGGCCAAGGGCGTCTTTTATATCTGTCGCTCCAAGCTCCTCGCAGTTTGCTACATACCGTTCGTAATCGGTTAGTCGCTCGTCTGCATTTGCATGCTGGTTTACATAGAACGCAGGGACATATTCTTCTTCGTCAGTTAAGAAGACACTGCATGTGCTCAAGGCGGAAGTGCCCGCGCCTTCGAGCGAATAGGGTACATAATCGTAAGTGTTCAGGATGCGACGGTGAAGTGCAGTCGCCACCATCTCGTTATAGGGTTCCTGGTTTAGATGCGCTCCTGCTTTATGCAGAATTCGACGCCCGCCCTCGCATGTCCAGTACTTTTGAAGATTGCCGTCCGACGTGTTATCGGGCTTTGCGGCAGCCGCTTTTCCCTCTGGGGCAAAGGGCGCAATGGACAGCGAGACGTCATCAAAGGCGTTATTGAAGAAGTTAATGTCCTCCCAGGCGAGACCGGAACTTTGGGGCCTTATCCAATACTGGTCGGATAAGGAGAGGCCAAGATTTCGCTGTACGAGTTCATCGGGAACATCGACTGCGGCTTCTGCAAGCAGGGAGGCTAGCCCAATGCGTGCGAGCGGGATACCGCGGCCGCGCCACCAAGTGCGGAAAGAGTCGAGCGATATGGGGCTATTAGGGCCAAATACCCCAATAGGGGCGTGGGCGTAATCGACGTCGGCACCGATGTGGGTGAAGTCTTTTCGCGATGTGTTGTAGACCAGCTGAGCGACTTCATACGTGCGGTTCATGAGGGTGAACGCGATCTCGCTCTTACCGTAGCCGCGGCGGGGACGTCCCCCCGTTTTGGTCACGGAGCGGAGTCGCGTGTCGACGCTGTCTTTGTCGATGAGCCATACGCCAGAAGCCTTGCGGGCCTCAAGTGCTCCGTTTTTTATGAGCTCCTGCACCCTGCGCGGAGTGATGCCGAGTAGCTCGGCGGCTTCCTTGGTGGTAAGCATCGAGAAACCCTTCGTCAGAACGAATAGTTTTATCTATTCCATTGTAATTAAAACTATTCGTTCTGACGAAGGGTTTTGAGATGTGGTCGGTCGAAGGGTCTGTTGCGCCCCGTCCGTAATTCCTTTATTCTTAATTGGCTTCGCGCGAGAGCGCCAAGTGTGCCAGTGTGGCGCAACGGTAGCGCAACTGATTTGTAATCAGTGGGTTGC
>CALGKS010000111.1 GCA_937930475.1 uncultured Collinsella sp.
CATGTCGCGCCGACGAACAGCAGGTCGCGGGGTCAGTCGCGATGATGTGTTATAGTAACACCTGTAATACAGCAAAGTTAGGAGGTGCGGCATGGCCACTGCGGTTACTTCGCTTAGGATTCCTATGGATTTGAGCGAGCGCTACAACCGTCTCGCGAAGGAGACGGGCAGGTCGCGGAGCTACTACGTCAACGAGGCTCTTGCGGATTCGATTGACCGTTTCGAGTACGAGTACGGGATTCTCAGGGACATTGAGGACTATCGCGCTGGCAGGCTTGAGACCTACAGCATCGATGAGGTAAGGGCGCATTGTGGCTTGGCAGATTGAGTTCACGAGGAATGCCGACAAGGCGATGCGCAAGCTAGACAAGGGCGTTGCGGCGCGGGTGTTCAACGAGCTGGACGAGATAGCGAAGCTCGAAGACCCGAGAAGCAGGGGTAAAGCCCTGACGGGGAACTTGGCTGGCGTGTGGCGATACAGGGTCGGTGATTATCGGATTCTGTGCGACATCAACGACGGCAGACTTGTCATCCTCGTGGTCGATGTGGCGCACAGGCGCGAGGTCTACAAGCGCAGGTAAAAAGAAAAAGCCCCAGCAAGCTTGGCGGCAGCAGGGGCATTCGATACAAGGAGATTATAGCATGGCGGCAAATGCTGGCGAGACGAAGGTGAAGCTCTGGGAAGGTATCTGCTACCCAGAAAACATGCGCGACGACTGGCAGGAGGAGATAGACGATATTCTCCAAGTGCCGTTCGCCTACGCAGTTCACGACATCGACCATGACGCGAAGAGCAAGCAGCGGAAGACGCACGTGCACATCATCGTTGTCTGGGGCGGCAACACGACGCGCAAGGCAATCATCAACGTCTTGAATCGATTGAGCGCGGATGGCAAGAAGTGCTGCTCGTCTGCCGAACCGATTAACAACATCAGGCACGCATACGACTACCTGATTCACGACACGGCTTCCTGTCGCAAGAAGGGCAAGGAGCTGTATCCCGTCGAAGCTCGCATCGAGGGAAACAACTTTGACATTGGTCAGCTTGAACAGCTATCGACCAAGGACAAACAAGACATGCTCTTCGAGTTGGTCGGCTTCATCATGTGCGAGAAGTTCGAGACCATCAACGACTTCACGACTGCGGCGCTAAAGGAGTTTCCCGAGCAGTACCGCGAAATCATTGTCGGCTACAACTCGATTCTCGAACGCTACTGTCGCGGTAACTATCTGAATGCCGAGCGCCAGTGCAAGCGCATGGAGCAGGCTGGTGCGAAAGAGTAGTCGGGTCAATGTAGTTGTCGGTGACTACGGGGCGGCGTGGTCTGCGGAGCAGATCTAAGCCGACTCGTTCACCGACAACGGAATTGACGCGACGGTCAAAACCGAAGACAAGACTTGAATAAGGGTCGATGGACGCTCTGCTCCATCGACCCTTTCTTTGCCTGCGTCGCGACTAAGGGTGACCCTCGAAATTCGGCGGCTCATTATTTTTCGCTAACTACGTCCGAAAAATAATGTGACAAATGACAAATGACAAATCGCTGAACTGCGGGTTTCGAAAGGGGCGCAAAGCCCCTTTCGCGGGGTGGTTCGGAGGGGCGAAGTCCCTCCGGTCGGCGCTTGCGCCGATGGCCCGAAGGACGTGAGCGACGCCGCGAACGGACGAGCGCGGGAGGGCTGGGGCAGGGATTCCCATGGGCGAGGTACTACGACCTCGCCCATGGGAATCCGATATCCGATACCGATACGTTGGGGTGGTTTTGAGGGGTGAAACCCCTCCATCTCGGCGCAGCCGAGCGGGCAAGGAAGAGGTGCCGCCACCGATGACGCGCAGCAATCTCGACCGCTGGGAGGATTGCGGAGAAGCCCCGCAGGGCACGTCCTTAGCGTAGCTAAGGTCTAACGTGCTAGACTTTAGGCGATTAAAATCTGACGCAAGGCGGTTCTGGCATGGCACACATAGCGAAGTACAAGGCAACATCGGTCGGGCACATGCTGGCGCACTACAGGCGCGATGCGTCGAGCTTGGAGCGCGACAACATCGACCCGAAGCGCGTGAAGAACGACATGGTCGTTGCCCACTACACGAACAAGGACGGCAAGCTCGTTGTGGGGCGTGTGGTGCCCCGTGAGGGCGAACCGAACTGGGGCACGGTCGAGCGGCGCATAGAGCGCGTGAACGAGGCTCAGAAGGCCGCAGGGAAGCGCGCCACGCGCAAGGACGCGGTGGTTATGGCCGACGTTGTTGTGACGCTTCCCGATAACGTCCGCAAGGGCGATGAGGACAGGTTCTTTAGGCTCACGTACTGGTACCTGTCGAAGAAGTTCGGCATCGACAACATGATGGGCGGGCATGTCCATAAGGACGAGGTGCTGAAGGACGGCACGCCCGCTCGCGACCACATGCACGTGCCGTTCACGCCGATACTCGATGGGCACTTCAACTACAAGAAGATGTGTCCGCGCTCGTTCTACCAGTCGATGCACAAGGAGCTTGGGGACTATCTGGAAAGGTGTCTTGGCTACCGCCCAGAGGTCGAGCTTGGCGAGGATACGCGGGCGCGGCGCGTATACACCGACAAGTCGGTAGACATCGACAAGGTGCGCGGTGCCGTGGATAAGGCCGTCGTTGAGCCTGCGCAGCAGGAAGCCGAGCGAATCGTCGCGGCGGCTAAGGAGGAAGCCGCCGCTTTACTAAACGATGCCGAATTGCGTAAGGCCGAGCTCGTGACCGAGATTGCCGACAAGGAGGGTGACCTTGCCGAGCTGGACAGCCAGCTCGAGGACATAAAGCTCGATATCGAAGATGAGCAAGACCGATTGGAGTGTCTTCGGCAAAGAGCGGACGGAGTTGCGCGAGACGTTGAGGAGCTTCGCCCCATCGCTGCCGATGTTCGGGGCTGGCAAGCTGCGGGGAAAGCTGAGCGCGGCGCAATCCTCGATAGGATCTGCGCTAGGTGTGATGGACTCGCGAGACGAATCAGAGCAGACGTTGCGGGAATACGGCTCAAGGTGGAGGAGCTTAGAAGCCGAATATCGCGCCCGCTCGAATATCTGATGCCGAAGCCGAAGACGGAGCAGCGCAGCCTGGATGACTTGATGAGGGAAGCAACGGAAGTCGCGCGTGCGTCGAAAGCGTTGAGCCGTAACCATGTCGCGCCGACGAACAGCAGGTCGCGGGGTCAGTCGCGATGATGTGTTATAG
>CALGKS010000112.1 GCA_937930475.1 uncultured Collinsella sp.
TCTCGGAAGGCACGTGCAGACCTTTCGTCATGGCCTCCTACCTTTCTTTCGGGCCCTTGTCAGGGCCGATTCGTTAGCGCCCCTCCGTGTGAGGCGTTATTGCTGACGACATATTTATATCCAAAATCAGCTCATACTTCCACCTTGCCCCCGAACGGTTTTATATAGGGGGTGAACGGCATACACATATACTTCACGCATGGCACACTTTGATTTAATAAAGTGTATTTACGTGCTTAAATGCGTTTTCAATCCAAAGATCAATTGAAACTAATCTTTATTAAACCACCCTCAAATTGCATATTTCGCGCACTGATATGAATAGAATTCGCAATTCTCGCTTCGTCTCAACCATTTTGATTTTTATTCAGAATAAAGTTCGTCCTATTCATTTCTGGTAACAAATTACCGTTTACCAGACGTTGGATACCGTTCACCGGAAGCTCAGTATAAGGCTCAGCGAATACCGGCTCGCCTTACGGCCTCATTTGTAACAACTTGACTTCTCGGTATAGAAAAACGGACCCGATTCCCTAGGGAAACAGGTCCGTTTTCGATTATCGTCGGCCAATTTGAATACGGCCTTCGGAGGGAGTCGTGATCCTAGCGATCGAACTCCGCCAGTGCCTCGCCCAAAAGCCTCAGACCCTCGCGCAGAACGTCCTCGCTCGCGCAGTAGCCCAGGCGTGCGCCGCAGGGAAGCTCAAAGCGGCTACCGGGAACCAACAGCACTCCCCTCTCGGCCAGCAGGCGCTTGCAGAACTCCTCGTCGTCCTCGGGAATATCAAGCTTGATAAACGAGGTAGACACGCCCTGCGGGGCCGTCCAGGAAACGCGATGCTGCGTATCAATCCAAGCCTGCGCGATATCGCGGTTTCCAAACACGATCTTGCGGTTGCGCTCGAGGATCTTGTCCTTGTGCTTGAGCACATAGGTCGCCAGGGCGTCGTTGAACACGCCGCCGCAAATCATGGTGTAGTCGCGGTACGTGCGAATGCGGTTAGATACCTCTTCGTCTGCCACAACCCAGCCCACGCGGGCCGCGGGCGTCGAATAGGTCTTGGACACCGAGTTGGTGACGATGGCCTTCTCGTACACATCGGCCATCGACATAAAGGCCTCGGTGTTCTCAAGCGGCAGGTACACCTCGTCGCACAGCACATAGGCGCCCACCGAGCTGGCGATCTCGGCAATCTGGCCGAGCGTATCGGCATCAAGCACCGTACCGATGGGGTTCGATGCGTTATTGATGCAGATGAGCTTGGTGGTGGGGCGAACCAGACGCTTGAGCCCCTCGATATCGGGCTTCCAGCCGAGCTCCTCGCGAAGCTCCCAGTACTCGACCTCGGCGCCCAGCGTGCGCGGAATCTCGTAGAGCGGCGCATAGGTAGGCCACTCGGCAATCACGTGATCGCCGGGCTCGACCACGGCCATGATGGCGTTGAGGTTCGCACCCGTGCAGCCGTTGGTCTGCAGGATGTGATCGGGATTGACCTCGCGACGATACAGCTTGGCAACCTCGGCCTTAAACTCCGGCGAACCCTCGATCCAGCCGTAGTTCATCTTCTCGCGGTCCAGGCGTTCATAGAACGTGGCGCCGTCCTGCTCGTCGAGCGCGCGCAGCTCGCCCATGGTAAGCGAGGAGATCGTCGACTGGGCGATATCCCACGTGGCGCTCTTCTCCCAAACGTTGAGCCACTCTTCAACGCCGATTGTCTTGATATCCATGGCTAGGCTCCTGACAAAAGCGGCCATTCAGATAGTGATGTCGTTCCTCATACAAATTTGGGACAGCACGCAAGAGCGCACCGCCCCAATGGGAGACATCTAATGGCAGCTAGATGTATGTATTAAGACCTGTACGGGTCCTTGAAGACCTTAGAGGTCCTCGCGCCAGAAGGGCATGCTCATGCAGCGCGGGCCGCCGCGGCC
>CALGKS010000113.1 GCA_937930475.1 uncultured Collinsella sp.
TTGCACATCCGCCCTTGCGGACAAACTGTGATGTGGACCCCGCAGAACGGACGCTCGAATCGGTTTCCAGTCGAAACCTGGCGGCGGGCCCTAGAAACGAAAGGGTTCGCAAGTGTACAGAGGGCAATTCACAAACGAGGAGATGGAATACCTCTCCTCCCTCGACGCCGTGGAGCGGGTCGAGCCGCTCAGAATCACCTATTCGAAGGGGTTCAAGAAGGAGTTCATGCTCCGGTACCGCGCCGGGGAGAGTCCGAAGGCCATCTTCGAGTCCGTCGGCCTGCGCGCCTCGTTGATCGGCTACAAGAGAATCGAGCGCGCCTGCGCCCATTGGCGCGAGGCCGAGGCCAAGGATGCGCTATGCTTGATCGACGATAGGGTCCCGACCAGGGACGACATCCGTGCACGCGAGCGCAGGCGCGCCTCCGAGAGGTGCGCGGCCATCAGGGCCTCGCGGGAACGAAAGATCGCCGAGATGGAGGAAAGGTTGGCCAAGCAGAAGACGCGCGCAAGAACCCGCGAGGAGAAGATCATCGCCTCGCAGGCGGCCGAGATCGCGGCGCTGAAGTCGCAGGTGAAGGCTTTAAAAGCGCTTGGCACGTTGGCGAGGAGGACCCAACGTGCGCCGCAGACGACGGGGAAATCGGAAAGGTTCGGGCTGATCTCCCAGCTCAAGGCCGATGACCCCGCCTTCAACGTCAGCGCCGCATGCAGCGCCCTCGAGGTTTCGCGCAGCGGCTACTACGACTGGGTGAACGCCGCGGGCAAGAGGGCGGATCGCGAGGCCGCCGACCTCGCCGCGGGGCGGCAGGTCGAGAAGGCGTTCGCCTACAGGGGCTTCAAAAAAGGCAGCCGCCAGGTGAGGGACTGCCTGAGGAGGGTCCAGGGAGTCGTGATGAACCGCAAGAAGATTCGGCGTCTCATGCGGAAATACGGAATCTCCTGGAGTGCCAAGAGGAAGAATCCCTATCATCCGATAGGGGTCGACGGAAAGCCCAAGATCGCCGACAACGTCGTGAACCGCGACTTCATGCGCGGCGGGCCGCTCAAGGTCATATCCACGGACATAACCTACCTGCCGAACAGCGGCGGCTTCAGCTATCTCTCCGGCATCATCGACTGCGAGACGAGGAAAATCATCGCCCACGTGACCTCCGATTCGATGGAGGAGAAGTTCGTCCTCGACACCTATGACCAGCTATCCGGTCTAGAGCTGCCCGAGGACATCTGGTCGTGCAGCGACCAGGGAGTGCACTACACCGCAAAGGCGTTCAGGGAGAAGCTCGAGGAGCTCGGCATCGGGCAATCGATGTCCAGGCGGGCGTGCTGCTTGGACAATGCGCCGATAGAAAGCTTCTGGGGACGGATGAAAACGCAGCTAGGGCCGACCGAGCGCATGACGCACGATGAGATAGTAAAACTCGTGGACGATTATGTGGACTATTATAACTATGAAAGGGGTCAGGCCAGGCTGGGCTGGCTCACCCCTGAAGAGTATGCCAAGCAGCTCGCTGCCTAAGGTTGTCCGAAATCAAGGGTCCACATCAGCTCGAATCCGCT
>CALGKS010000114.1 GCA_937930475.1 uncultured Collinsella sp.
GTCCACGCCCTGCTCGGCAAGCATGCCGGCCAGGCAGAGCACGGGCGGAACGCCAATGCCGCCGGCGACGAGCAACGCCTTCCTGGTGCCCTCGGGCACAAGCCAGCCGCGGCCGCCGGGGCCCAGCAAGTTGGAGGTGGAGCCAGGGGCCATCTGCGACAGACGACGGGTATCATCGCCCACGACGGCGTACCACAGCTCGACGGTGCCGGCCTCGGCGTCGGCGCGATAGAAGCTCAGGGGCACGCGAAGCAGCGAGGAAGCATCGCCCGGCACGGCGATATTCACGAACTGACCGGGCTTGAGCGCACTTGCAAGCTTGGGGGCCGAGATAACGAGCGAGAAGATGCCGTCGGCGATCTCCTGGTTCGAGACGACCTCGAAGTCGTGCATGCGTGCAGTGGAAGGTGTGGGCATAGACGCTCCAATCCCCCATGCGGTTGCATGGTTCAGGCGAACAGAAAGCGCGGCACCGCAAGGGCGCCGCGCACAAAAGCGATAAGGCTATGCTAGCAGATGCAGCCGTCGGCAAGCGTCTGCTTACCGCCGACAAACACATCGGTGGCACGACCGGTGAGCGTGCGGCCGGCAAAACCGGAGTTCTCGGCACGCGACTCGTAACCGTCCTCGCCGACCGTCCAGGTAGCAGCGGGATCGAACACGGTCAGGTCGGCAACGGAGCCCGCCTTGACTTGAACCTGGTCCAGACCCAAGATCTCACGCGGCTTGATGGCCATGAGCTCGACCATGCGGCCCATGCTCATCTTGCCCGTGTTGACCAGCTCGGTGAGCACAAGCGACAGCGAAGTCTCGAGGCCGATCATGCCAAAGGGCGCAAGCTCGAACTCGCGGGCCTTCTCCCACGGAGTATGGGGAGCGTGGTCGGTGACGATGGCGTCGACGGTGCCGTCGATGACGCCCTGACGGATAGCCTCGGCGTCCTCCTCGGTACGCAGCGGCGGATTGACCTTGAGCGAGGTGTTGTAGGTCTCGTCCAGGTCGTTCTCGGTCAGGAACATGTGGTGCGGGGTGGCCTCGCAGGTGACCTGCACGCCAGCGGCCTTACCGGCACGCACGAGCTCCAGGCCATGGGCGGTGGAGATATGCTGGATGTGCAACTTGGCACCGGTCAGCTTGGCGATCTCGATATCGCGAGCGATCTGCAGCTCCTCGCCTGCCGCCGGCCAGCCCTCGAGGGCCAGACGGGTAGAGACCTTGCCCTCGTTGATCTGACCGTGACCGACCAGGTCCTCGTCCTGGCAATGGCTCATAAAGACCTTGCCGAACATCTTGCCGTAGTCCATGCAGCGACGGAGCATGCCCGCACCCTGCACGCCGCGACCGTCGTCGGTGAAGGCGACGGCGCCGTGGGCAACCATATCGCCCATCTCGGACATAGCCTCGCCCTTAAGACCGCGGGTCATGGCGCCAGAAGGATAGACGCGGCAGTGGCCGACCTCGGCAGCGCGGGACTTGACGAACTCAACGACGGTACCGTTATCGGTAACGGGGTCGGTGTTGGGCATGGCGCACACGCCGGTGAAGCCGCCCTTGGCAGCTGCGCGGGTGCCGCTCTCGATGTCCTCTTTGACCTCGTAACCGGGCTCGCGCAGGTGGACGTGCATGTCCACCAGGCCGGGGACGAGGTACTTACCGGAAAGGTCGCGGACCTCGGCTCCCTCGGCGGCGAGGTTCTCGCCGACCTCGGCGATCTTGTCGCCGTCGATCAGGACGTCAACGACACCGTCAAGCTCGACGGACGGGTCGACGACGTGGGCATTCTTAAGAAGCAAGGCCATTATCGGCACCTCCAAGCAGCAGATACAGGATAGCCATACGCACGCAGATACCGGCGTAGACCTGCTCCAGGATGACGGAGCGTTGCGGGTGGTCGGCCATATAGGAGTCGAACTCGACGCCGCGGTTGATGGGGCCCGGGTGGCAAATGATCGCGTCGGGCTTCATGAGCTTCTCACGGTCCTTGGTCAGGCCGAAGAGCTTGTGGTACTCGCGAATGGTCGGGAACGGGGCACCCTCGAGTCGCTCCTGCTGCACGCGCAGCATGTAGACGACGTCCAATTCGGGCAGGACGGAATCGAGATCGCTCGTCACGTGGTCGCAGCCCAGAACCTCGGGCGCCGGCGGCAGCAGCGTGCCGGGGGCGACGGCGTAGGTCTCGCAACCCATGATCTTCAACGCGGGGATCAGCGAGCCGCAAACGCGGGAGTGGGCGATGTCGCCGACGACGGCGACCTTCAGACCGTGGAAGTCACCCTTGTGCTCCCAGATGGTGTACAGGTCGAGCAGGGCCTGCGTGGGGTGGTTGTGCTTACCGTCACCGGCGCAGATAACACTCGCGGGCGAATTCTGCGTGACGATGTAGGGAGCACCGGCATGCTTGTCGCGCACGACGATGCAATCGATCTTGTAGGCGTTGAGGGTCTCGACGGTATCGACGAGGCTCTCGCCCTTGACCGTGGAGGTCGAGGAGCCGCCGAAGTTGAGGCTGTCGGCCGAAAGACGCTTCTCGGCGAGCTCGAAGGAGCTGCGGGTACGCGTCGAGGGCTCATTGAACATGTTGACGATTGTCTTGCCCTTGAGCGTGGGGACCTTCTTGATGGCACGCTCGTTGACCTCGGAGAACGCCTTGGCGGTCTCGAGGATGAGCTTGATGTCCTCTTCGGAGTACTCGGTAATGTCGATCAGGTGCTTATGGTTGAACGCCACGGTACTACTCACCTCCCAGCGGCGCGGAGCCCACATGGGAACCCGGCGCGACGTCGTTGATTTCGACAGCGGTACGGCCGTCGACTTCCTTCATATATAGGTGCACGTTCTCCTCGTGCGACGAGGGAACGTTCTTGCCGACAAAGTCCGGCGAGATAGGGAGCTCGCGGTGACCGCGGTCAACGAGAACTGCCAGCTCGACTCGGCTCGGACGGCCCAGGTCCATAACGGCGTCCAGAGCGGCGCGGATGGTGCGACCCGTGTACAGGATGTCGTCCACCAGCACGACGCGCTTGCCGTCGACGCTGAAGGGAATGTTGGTAGCGTGGATCGCGGGAGCGAAATTGGTCGCATAGTCATCGCGGTAGAAGCTGATATCGAGGCTGCCGAGCGGAACGTCGACGCCCTCGATCTCCTTGATCTCCTCGGCGAGCTTCTTTGCCAGAAGGTCGCCGCGCGTGACGATGCCGACCAGAGCGAGGTCTTCACAGCCCTCGTTGCGCTCGAGAATCTCGTGCGCGATGCGGGTCATCGCTCGGTTGACGGCGGTCTCGTCCATGATGACCGCCTTGGGGGAAGTCGTGCCCATCGATCTCCTTCCTCACATGTCTTGACTGCTGACACAGTCAAAAAAATAGATGCCCGACCGCTCAAAGCGGAACCAGACACCCACAGGAAGTACTGCTCATTGACAGCTATGTAATTCCATGTGGGTATCTCGTACCCCTTTAATGGTCAAGGCATAGTGTAGCCAACATCGGGCTCAATTGCGAGCATAAATACTAGCCAATCCGTAAACGGAGCCAATCGCTCCATAAACCTATATATATTTGTGGTACGCGCTTGAAAACCTTGTTGCGAGCTGGCATAATCCCCTCTGCTGCACGCAAAT
>CALGKS010000115.1 GCA_937930475.1 uncultured Collinsella sp.
GGTCCAACCCTGGTAAACGTAGTAGATGGGCGCTTTTCGTGGCGCGGCTGGCCCAGATAGCTTGTCTCGGAGCCAATTTGCATCAAAAAGTCCCCGGTGACTCTGCGTTTTGCGCCACCGGGGACAGTTCAGTTCACTTTCTGCAGTCTCGTCTTACTCGTTAATAATATACGTATAGCGAGGATACTCGGGGGTCACGTCCTGGCCACTGGAATAGCTCGAGTCAAAAGCATGTGCCACCAAATCGTGTGTACCCCATGCGTCGCAGTCAAATACACCGGTATCGAGCACAACAACATAACCTTTGCCGTCGTAGTAGAAATGATCCTCGGTAAAGTTGTCATCATCTTCGTAGCTATTGGTGTATGAAGAATACATATTACTTTTTGCCGTCTTAATCGCCTGTTTAGCCTCGCTCTTGAGGGTGTCAAACGAAAGCCCGTGCTGCGCAAGCGAATCCTCCAGCGATACCTGTTCGCCTGTCTTGAGGCTATAGTATGCCGACCTTGTCACCTGCTCCGAGCGATACGGAGGTTGATAGCTATCGGTGTAGGTTCGCACACAGGCGATATCGCCGTCAATCGAGACGATTTCAGCGTAATACATCGTGGTCACACGGTAGTTCTCATCATATGGTGTCGCCTGTTTGCTCGCATCAAGCGCATCAGCGACGAGCTGAATCATATCCTTGTTGAACTTGGCGACACCTACACCCTGGCCTTTTACCTGAGGATAGGTCCACGTAGCCGAAATCTGGCACGTAACGTCGGGATCAGGCGCGCCCTCGCCCACCGGCGCCGTAAAGCTAACATCCTGCGTGGCAGAAACGGCTTCGTAGCTCACCTGCGCATCGTCGCCGGCATCCTTCGACTTCAGCTGCTCCAGCGTCGTGGCCACCGTTGCGATGCTTTTGTTTACTACGGACTCACCGTAATACAAGGTTGCGTTTTCTTCCAGCGAGGCAACTTTGACCTCGTTTGGAGCAATTAGATCAGTCATAGCTTTGAATGACTGGCCATCATATCCTATGAACTTAACTTGGTATTCATGAGCAGAAGGGCCGCTCTCACCAGAGACATCGCTTTGCTTAATTGCCGTTCCGTGGTCGAACCACTGTGAAAAACCAATCTTGCCCTCGTATTCTTCAAGCCAAATGGACACAGATGCTTCTTGGTGAGACACAGTGACTTCCGGTGTATAAACCTTCTTAATCTCGCCGTCTTGATATGCCCAAACCTCAGCCCGCGCGGCAGTTGCATTATCTTCACGGTCCACTGGCTCATCGGAATACTCAATCAGCAGTTCGTCCTGCCCGTCCCCATCAAAGTCAATGAGCTTGGCATAGCCCACACCCTGAGCGCCGTAAAGCGAATTGCCCATTTCGACAGCCTCGCCCTCGCCATACTTCTTCTGATACTCGAGGATTTTGTCGGTGAACAGCTCGTTTGCCGTCTTGACCGCCGCCTTGGCAGAGGCTTTGGCCTCCTTCTTGGACTGCGTGAGCTCAACGCTCTTAGGGGCGTCCGAGCCCTCCTTGGCGTAGTCGACCTTCATGGTGGTCGTGCTCTTCTTTTTGCCCTTACCCGAGGTGATGGTCATCTGATATTTCTGGTCGGGCAGCTCGCCAAAGTCCTCCATGGCAAAGCCGTCCTCGCCATCCACTTTGATGGTGTAGCTCTTGCCCTTGCCGGACACCGGCGCCAGCTCGACGGTATAGCTCTTGAGCTTTTTTCCTTTGCTGTTCTTGGGCAGCACTTTAGTCTCGCATGCGCAGACAACGTAGCCCTTGCCGCCCGAAGTCACCTCGGACGACGAGCCGATGCGCGGCACGACGACGATTGCCGCTACGATGGCGACAACGGCAACACCGCCGATAACGGCAGCGACAATGCGGCCCCTGTGCTTTGGTTTCTTGGGCTGCGGCGTCGGAATAAACGGCTGAGAGGCCTCGGCAGTCTCGGTCATAGGCTCCTCATAACGAGGCTGCGCCGCCATATGAACCGGGGCACCCTGAGGAGCTTGCTGTCCCACAGGAGCGGACGCCGGCGCGTCCTCCACCGGAAACGCCACGGGCTCCGCTTGGTCCTCGGCGCCACCCACGCGAGCCCCGCAGCTCGTGCAAAACATGGAGTCATCGGGTATCTGAGCTCCGCACTTGGTGCAATACATCGCATCTCCCGTCTCTCGTCGCAGCCGCAATGCGCCCGCGCAATTCTTCCAACTACACCGTACGAGAGAAATCCCCAACCTTGTTGCGCAACATTGCCGCCGCAAAAAATGATCCCTTGGGAACGGAGGAAAAAGCCCCGCCGGGCCTTGGTAGGCGCGGCGGGGCGGGCAAGCGGCTATGAGCAGCAGGCTTAGAACAGACCGGTGATGTTGCCGTCGTTGTCGACGTCGATGTTCTCGGCCGCGGGAACCTTGGGCAGGCCCGGCATGGTCAGAACGCTACCGGTCAGCGCGACCACAAAGTGGGCACCGGCGGAAACCTTGAGCTCGCGCACCGTGATGCGGAAGCCCTCGGGAGCGCCCAGCGCCTTGGCGTTGTCACTAAAGCTGTACTGGGTCTTGGCCACGCACACCGGCAGGTTGCCAAAGCCGTTCTCGCGCAGCTCGGCGAGCTGGCGCCTGGCAGCCGGCGTAAAGTCAACGCCGTCGGCGCGGTAGACCTTGGTAGCAACGGCCTCGAGGGCGTCGGCCACATCGGCACCGTCCTCGTAGGCAAACTTGAGCTCGCTCGGCTGCTCAATCAGGCGCATGACCTCATCGGCCAGGTCGAGCGCGCCCTCGCCACCCTTGGCCCAAACCTCGGACAGCTTAACGTTAACACCGAGTTTCTGGCATTCGGACTCGATGAGCTCGAGCTCGGCCTCGGTGTCCGTCGGGAAGCGGTTGATGGCGACCACGCAGGGCAGACCGTAGACATTCTGAATGTTGTCGACGTGGCGCAGCAGGTTGGGCATGCCAGCCTTGAGGGCCTCGAGGTTCTCCTCGTTGAGGTCGGCCTTGGCGACACCGCCGTTGTACTTAAGCGCGCGGGCAGTGGCGACGACCACGACGGCGCTGGGGCGAACGCCCGTCATGCGGCACTTGATGTCCAGGAATTTCTCGGCACCCAGATCGGCACCGAAGCCGGCCTCGGTAATGGCAACATCGCCAAAGCGCATCGCCATACGCGTGGCCATGATAGAGTTGCAGCCGTGGGCGATGTTGGCGAAGGGGCCGCCGTGGACAAACGCGGGCGTGCCCTCGAGCGTTTGCACCAGGTTGGGCTTGAGCGCGTCCTTAAGCAACGCGGCCATGGCACCCTGGGCCTTAAGGTCGCGGGCACGGACGGGCTCGCCGGCAAAGCTGTAGCCGACGACGATCTCGCCCAGGCGCTCCTTGAGGTCGCTGATACTCGTAGACAGGCACAGGATTGCCATGACCTCGGAGGCGACGGTGATATCGAAGCCGTCCTCGCGCGGCACGCCCTGGGCCTTACCGCCAATACCGTCGATGACGTGGCGCAGCTGACGGTCGTTCATATCGACGACGCGCTTCCAAGTGATGCGTTTAACGTCGATGCCAAGCTGGTTGCCCTGCTGGATGTGGTTATCAAGCATGGCGGCCAGCAGGTTGTTGGCAGCACCGATGGCATGGAAGTCGCCGGTAAAGTGCAGGTTGATATCCTCCATGGGGATCACCTGAGCCCAGCCGCCGCCGGCAGCACCGCCCTTAACACCAAAGACGGGGCCGAGCGAAGGCTCGCGCAGGGCCACGGCACTCTTGACGCCGCGACGACGCAGGCCATCGGCCAGACCGATGGTCGTGGTGGTCTTGCCCTCGCCCGCAGGCGTTGGGTTGATAGCGGTCACGAGGACGAGCTTGGCCTGGTGATCGGTCGGCTCGTTGAGCAGCGAATAGTCGACCTTAGCCTTGTCGAAGCCGTACGGAATAAGGTGCTTAACGTCGACGCCGGCGTTCTTGGCCACCTCGGTAATAGGCAGCGGCGTGACAGAACGTGCGATTTCGATGTCAGTAGGCATGGGCGGTCCTTTCGTTACCGAATGAGAAAAAGACCAATTCAGCATAGCACGGGCGCGCAATAGTAAAACACCCATAACCGATGAACGGCGATATGTTTACCCGATGCCCAGCGATAGCCCAACAGCCCGCCAAAACAAAGCGCCCTAAACGGTAGGTTCAATCCCCAGGTGCTCAAAGGTGCGAAGGGTTGCCTGACGGCCCTGCGGCGTACGAATCATCAACCCGCACTGCAGCAGATACGGCTCATAGACATCCTCGAGCGTGCCCGGGTCCTCGCCCACCGCGCTGGCAAGGGTCGTAAGTCCCACGGCACGACCGGAGAACGTCTTAGCGAGCGTCTCCAAAATGCGAATATCCATCCAGTCCAGACCGAGCTCATCGATCTCGAAGAACTCGAGCGCCTGGCGACAGATATCGAGCTCGATGGGGCCGTTGCCGCGCACCTGTGCGTAATCGCGCACGCGCTTGAGCAGGCGGTTGGCAAGACGTGGCGTGCCGCGCGAACGCGAGCCGATCTCGAGTGCACTGGGATGGTCGATCGTCACGCCCAGGATAGTCGCCGAGCGCGTAACAATCTGCGCGAGTTCCTCGACCGTGTAGTAATCCAGGCGATATGAAATGCCAAAGCGGTCGCGCAGCGGGCCGGTCAACATGCCTGAGCGGGTCGTTGCCGCCACCAGCGTAAACTTGGGAATATCCAGGCGAATCGAGCGCGCCGCCGGACCCTTGCCAATCACGATATCGAGGGCAAAGTCCTCCATCGCGGGGTACAGGACCTCCTCGACCGAACGGTTGAGGCGGTGGATCTCGTCGATAAACAGCACATCACCCGGCTGCAAGTTAGTAAGGATGGCTGCCAGGTCGCCGGTGCGCGCGATGGCAGGGCCACTCGTGGTCTTGATCTGAGCGCCCAGCTCGTTGGCGATAACCGTAGCCAGCGTGGTCTTGCCCAGACCCGGAGGGCCCGAAAAGATCACATGGTCGAGCGTCTCGCCACGGCTCTGCGCCGCCTCGATGAGCACGCGCAGGCTCTGTTTGATGTGCTCCTGGCCGCAGTAGTCATCCAGACGCTGGGGGCGCAGGGTACGGTCGACATCGAGGTCTTCGGGCGTCAGCTCCGAACCCACCATACGCTCGCCATGCGCCATGGATGCCGCCGGCGAGTTGCCGGGCGTCGCCCACAGGTCCTGAGAGTCATCGGCTTCCCACATCACGCATCCATTCCGAGTCGCTTAAGCGCCGCGCCGAGCAGATCCTCGACACGCATATTCTGCCCATCATACCCGCTCAGGGCAACATCGGTCTCCTGCGGGCTAAAGCCCATGGAAAGGAGTGCCGCACGGGCGTCATCGATCGCCGAGGGAGCGGCGGCGGGAACCGGCATCGCAACCTGGCCGGGAATCACGTCGACCGGCACAAAGCCCTTGTCCTTGGCAAAGGTGCTCTTGAGCTCCAGGATCAGACGCTGCGCGGTCTTTTTGCCCACACCGGGAACCTTGGCCATGCCCTTGTCATCCTCGGCCATTACCAGGGAATACAGCTGTCCCACGGTATAGGTAGAGAGCACGGCAAGCGCCAGGCGCGGACCGACGCCCGAGACGGACACGAGCCGATCGAACATCGTGCGCTCGTCCTTGGAGGCAAAACCAAAGAGCGTCATGGCGTCCTCACGCACCTGCATGCGCGTATAGAGGCGAACCTCGCCGCCGGGTGTAGGCAGCGTGGCGGCAGTGCTACCCGAGATGCCGAGCTCAAAGCCCACGCCCGATACATCGACGACGGCCGAGCTCATCGTGGCCTCGACGAGCGTTCCATGGAGCTGGGAAATCATCAGTATCCGGTTCCTCTCTGTTGATAGAACTCGCCGCCGGTAAGCGCCCGGGTGCGGCTGAGGTTAACGTGGCAGATGGCGCAAGCCAGGGCATCGGCGGCATGGTCGGGATGCGGGTCGTGATCGAGCTGTGTGAGCGTACGCACCATGTAGGCGACCTGCCGTTTGTCCGCGGCACCGGTGCCCACCACAGCCTGCTTGATCTGCATAGGCGTGTACTCGCCAATCTCGAGCGCACATTCCGAAAGCGCCACGAGTGCAGCACCGCGGGCATGCGCCGTGGGGATGGCCGAGCGAACGTTAGCGCCAAAGTAGATGCTCTCGATGGAGGCGGTATCGGGGCGGTAGCGCTCGACGACATCCTTGAGGTCGTGGGCGATGTGAGACAGGCGCACCGCGAGCGGACTGCCCGCGCTGGTCTCGATACAACCGTAGGCACGGCAGCGAACCTCGCCACGTCGCTCCTCGATAATCCCCCAACCCGTATGGGCCAAACCGGGGTCGATACCCAAAATGACCAAGCCAACCTCCCCTCGTCTTTTGCCAAGCACAAGGCAAGGCCCCGCGCACTATTCACGAACGTCTGTTCTAGAATAACACAACGGGGCCAAGACGCTTAGTTGAAGTATCGGGGTTGGGAGCGAATCCCATCCCATAGTTAGTTTTGGCTGAAGAATGGGAACTGCCTCGGATCAACCGACGGGTGGGGCATCGGCGTGCCCTGGGGCCCACCTTGCGGGCCACCCTGGCCGCCCATCATCTTATCGATGGCGTCCTGGACCTCACCCTCAAACTTCTTCATACCCTCATGTAGGCGACGCTGGCCATCCTCGGAGCGCAGCTCCTCCATCTGCTCGGGCGAAATACCCAACAGCTCGCCCAGTATGCCCATCATCTCACCACGCATACGGTCACTCGTATCGTCGTCGTCAAAACGACGCACCTCGGCGCGCGCCAACGAATCGACCGTCATGCGTTCCTTGCCGCTCAGCCCCAGATCGGACCACGCGAGCATATACGGCCAGGCGCGCTCGGCAAACGAACGGGCCGAGACGATCGGCGCCGTC
>CALGKS010000116.1 GCA_937930475.1 uncultured Collinsella sp.
TAGTAGCTGCCAAACGAAAACGCCTCCATTAGCAGCCCTCCTCTCGCGCGACCGTTTCGGATTTGGCTTTGTCCGAGACGTCAGAAGAACCGTCCGAGCGACCGATCAGCAAATCTGCCAACTCGTCGGCCAACGACTCAACCGTATAGAGCCCGCCGCGACGCAGCGGCACGCCCGCTTCCGCGAGCGCCAGCGCCATGCGCTGGGCAGCGGGAACACCCAAGCCGATTGATTTAAGCTCATCCGCACGCGCAAAAACCTGAGCGGGCGTGCCCTCGGCAAACACCGAGCCCTCGTTCATCACGACAATACGGTCGCAGCAATTGGCAAGGTCATCCATGCTGTGTGAGACCATGACGACGGTCAGGCCCCCATGGTGAAGTCGATCGATGAGCTCCAGGAAATCGCTGCGCGCCGCCGGATCGAGCCCCGCCATGGGCTCATCGAGTACCAGGACCTCGGGCTCCATGGCAAGCACGCCGGCAAACGCCACGCGCCGCTGTTGGCCACCCGAAAGCTCAAAGGGGCTCTTGTCGCCCACCGTGGCCAGGTCGAGGCCCACGCGCGCGAGCGATGACTCAACGCGGCGGGCAACCTCGACCTGCGACAAACCAAGGTTATGCGGACCAAACGCCACGTCCTGTGCCACGGTCTCGGCAAACAGCTGACGCTCTGGATACTGAAACACCACGCCGACCTTTGCCTTAACCGCGGCGGCATCTTTCTTGTTTGCCAGGTCGAGCCCCAACGCGTAAACGGAACCCTCCTGGGGACGAATCAGGCCGTTGAGATGCTGAACCAGCGTCGACTTACCCGAACCGGTATGGCCCGCAAGGCCCAGGAACTCGCCACGGCGCACCGTTAGCGATACATCACGCAGTGCCCACGGACTGCTGGGGTCGTTGCCCCAAAGGGCTTGCTTGTTCGATTTGCCCGCAACAGCTGAGCGCTTGTGCCAGCGACGACGCTCGCGGGCGCTCAGCAAATAGCTATACGAAAGGTGCGAAATCTCGATGACGGGCTCCAGCGCGTCTGCGCTATCGATTGCAGAGGAGACGTTGTCGGGAATACGAGGATCGGATGCGAAAGGCCGCCCGGCGATGTCTGTCCTACTCCGCTCGGCATAAGCCTGCGCTATATCGGCGACCATATCCGCCTCGCGCACCTGTGCGCAAATGGGCACGCCCTTCGCGCGAAGCGCCCTGCCAAGACAGCACGATGCCGGCATATCCAGGTTCAGCCGCGCGAGTTCGTCCGCCTGCGTCAAGATCTCCTCGGGCGCACCGAGCATGGCAACGCGGCCCGCTTGGAAGACGGCAACGCGATCGGCCTCAGCGGCCTCTTCCATAAAGTGCGTAATCATCACGATGGTCATACCGCGTTCGTGCAGCGCGTGGCAGGCCTTCATAAGGCCCTTGCGCCCGCGCGGATCGAGCATCGAGGACGCCTCGTCCAATATGAGCACGCGCGGCTCCATGGCGAGAACGCCGGCAAGCGCCACACGCTGCTTTTGTCCGCCCGAAAGCGCATGGGTCTCGTGGCGCTCAAAGCCCACCAGGCCCACGGCCTTCAGAGCCTCGCGAACACGCTGCGCGATCTGGGCCGATTCGACCCCTAAGTTCTCGGGACCAAACGCAACATCGTCCTCGACAAGCGTCGCCACAAGCTGGTCGTCGGGATTCTGGAACACCATGCCCGCAGTCGAACGGATGTCGTAGACCAGCTCGAGATCGGACGCGTCCATGCCGTTGACGTGCACCGTTCCCGCATCGGGCTGCAGCAGCGCGTTCAAATGCTTGGCAAACGTCGACTTGCCCGACCCGTTTCCGCCGAGAATGCAGAAAAACTCGCCATCCTCGATGTTCAGATCGATGCCATCGAGCGCCGGTGTGGCACCGTCATAACTAAAGGAAACGCCCCGACACTCAATCATGCGCGGCCTTTGACCTGGTCCTTCTTGGGTGTGATGAGGTTGGAGACCGCCTTGTACACCGCCAATGTCAACACCGAGTTGAGCACGGTCTTGATGAGGTTAAACGGCAGCACGGCAGGAATCATGAGCGGGGCGATCACATCGACCGAGCCATACCAGAACCAAACACCAATGGTAAGGTTTGCGACCATAGAAAGCGCCGTAGCGGCAACAACGCCCAGCGCCAGGCCAATAACGGCACCCTTATAGGTATGCATCTTTTGGTAGACGATAGCCGCAGGCAGAATGTAGCCCAGCGTGGCAACCAAGTTCATAAGCGCACCGACCCAATCGCCCGTGGTAAGCGCATGGATAACGATCGCCATAGCGGCAACAGCGGTGCCGGCACCAGGACCATACGCAAACCCGCACACCATCGCCGGCACCAGCGACGGGTCATACGTCAAAAACGGCGCCGAGGGAAGGATAGGCAGCTGCACATACATAAACAGGGCGCCCAAGGCGCACATCAACGCCATGGTAACGAGCTGTTTGGTGCTCCACCTATTCGTGTTCTCAAAATGGATATGCTGCGACTGTTCAGACATAAGATCACCTGCCCCTTTCATCCGGACTCTAACCGTTGGTACTGGGATCTCACCAGTTCAGCCGGCATGCGAACCAACGCACACACGGGTCGCGGACTCATCGGCTCGACCGCAGGCACTTTACCTGCGCCACGGCGCCCCTTTGGCACCGCCCGATTTACCACCAGTGGGGAATTTCACCCCGCCCTGAAACAGCAATTGCAAGTGTAGCACGAGCAATCGTTCGCGCAAGTATGCCGAGGGTAATTTATGGCAGGGGAAACGCTCCAGAAATACGCCCGGGACAAGTTAACGCGACAACCACGTTCTCCGTCCACGCCAAAGTGATGCGCTTTTCGCGCAAAGCGCGAAACAGCAACCGGGACATGTCTCCCCAACAACCACGTCCTCCGCCCACGCCGACCTCAAGGCCGTAAACGCAGGAAGTCCGGGGGCGTGACGGGGGTTTCTCTCCGGAATATTCCGCAGGATGGATTTCCACCTTCCCGTCAGGAATAGCAGGA
>CALGKS010000117.1 GCA_937930475.1 uncultured Collinsella sp.
TACCTTTGACGATCTCGATGCCGATTCGCTCGAGCGCCTGCAGCTGGTGACGGCCATCGAGGACGAGTTCGACCTCGAGATCGATGACGAGACCCTGCTCTCGCTCAACTCTGTCGCCGACGCTGTCGACGCTATTGAAAACGCCAAGGAGGCCTAAGTCTTGGCATTATCTGAACGACTCGCGCGCGCCCAGGAAATCCTGGGCCACGAGTTCAATAACAAGGTGCTGCTGCGCGCGGCGCTCACGCACCCCTCTGCCGTGGAAGGTCAGCCCGTCTCGGCGAGCTATGAGCGCCTTGAGTTTTTGGGCGATTCCATTTTGGGCGCCGTGGTTGCCCGCTCGCTCTTTGAGTCCTATCCGGAGTTTGACGAGGGCAAGCTTACGCGCCTGAAGGTGTCGCTCGTCTCGGGCGCCACGCTGTCCGAGGTGTCCCATGAGCTGGGCATCGACGACATCATCATCTTTGGTGCTTCCGAGACCGGCACGGGCGCGCGCGGTCTGCACTCGGCGCTCGAGAACGTCTACGAGTCGCTCGTGGGCGCTCTGTACCTGGATGCCGGCTGGGATGCGGCGGCGGAGTTTATCCACCGTACACTCAAGCCGCACCTGGCTTCCGAGCGTGCCGAGCACCCCGCGAACCCTAAGTCGTTCTTGCAGGAGTGCGTGCAGGCCGACGGCCACGAGCCTCCGGCGTACAAGCTCGTTGGCTCTGAGGGCCCGGCGCACGCACCGACCTTTACCGCCGTGGTGCTCATCGACGGTATCCGCCAGGGCCGCGGCACCGGTTCCTCCAAGAAGGAAGCCGAGGGAGCCGCTGCACTCGAGGCGCTCGACCGCATGGGCTACACCACCAACGGCGTGATTCTCAACAAGAAGCCTGTTTAAGCGAGGAGCCGTGTATCTCAAGTCCCTCACGCTCAAAGGGTTCAAGTCGTTTGCCGACCGCGCCCATATGACGTTTGAGCCGGGCCTGACCGTCATCGTCGGTCCCAACGGCTCGGGAAAATCGAACATCTCCGACTCGATTCTGTGGGTCCTGGGTGAGCAGAGCGCCAAGCAGCTGCGCGGCCAGGCCATGGAAGACGTCATTTTCTCGGGCTCGTCGGCGCGCAAGCCGGTGGGTGTGGCCGAGGTCACGCTGGTGCTCGATAACTCGGACCATATGCTGCCCGTCGACTTTGACGAGGTCGCCATCACCCGTCGTATGTACCGCTCGGGCGAAAGCGAGTACCTCATCAACTCGAGCCCGTGCCGCCTGATGGACATTCAGGACATCCTGCACGA
>CALGKS010000118.1 GCA_937930475.1 uncultured Collinsella sp.
ATGGAATTTGGTGATGAGGGCGCCGTTGGCGCCCTCATTCTTTATGGATGTTGAAAACGAAGGTGAATACTTTTCCGCGAAGTGAACGACCTATTTTGGACCCCTGAAACATCAACACTTTTCTGGCTCTGTTTCCTGCGGTTTTGTCGAGTTTTTCCTGCGGTTTTGCTGGTGAAAAATGCAGATGTTTCGGGGGTCCGATTTCACTCGTTCACTTCGCGGAAAAGTATTAGACCTCGATTTGTTGGGTCGGGGGAGAGCCTTTCTTGGATGCCGGGGATGTACATCGCGGCAGGCGGATCGCCAGAAGTCGGCTGTTCCGCGCCTCAAGATTTCCAAAAAGTTAACCTTTGTTGAACTTAATAGTTAGATAAACTAAACTATTTTCCAAAAGTGTGCTCGAGCAAACTTGTTTACTCGGGTGCTAAGGCACCGTGCCGCAGTTGTTGCGGAAAAGGGAGAGACATCATGAAGAAGTCCACGTTTAACACCCTGCTTGTTGGTGGCGGTTTTCTGCTCGGCACGGCCGGCATCAAACTGCTCACCAGCGCTCCGGTAAAGAATGCCTGCGTGCAGGGCATCGCGTGCGGCATGCGCGTCAAGAACTGCTACCAGGACATGGTCGAGCAGGCCAAGGCTAATGTCGACGACATGGTTGCTGAGGCTGCCTACATCACCCAGAGCGAGGCCGCTGCTGACGAGGCAGCCGAGTAACGCTCCCGGGCACAAACTATGAGATTCTCGATTATTAGCGAGATCCCCGGCAGGACCCGTCTTCAATTGGCGGGTCCTGTGCCAGAGAGCGATCTCGATGCACTTCTTAAGCTTGGCGGCGAAATCGACGGCGTGCGCAAAGTGCGCGTATATGGCCGTATTGGCCAGATGGCGCTCGAATATGACGAGCAGTGTCGTGCAGGCGTGCTCGACGCCCTGGGTGCGCTCGATGCCCAGGCCATTGCCGACGCAAAGACGGGTTACGTGATGCAGCTTGAGCCACGCAAGCACAAACTCGTTATGGACCTGGCGACACTCATCGGTGCCCACTACGCGCGCCGCTGGTTCCTGCCTACGCCGCTGCGTGCCATCTTTGTCGTGGCCGGTTACATGGCATTTTTGCGCGCCGCTCTCCACGAGCTCTCGCAGCCGCGTCTGACCGTTCCCGTGCTCGACGCTTCGGCCATCGGTATCTCGTTTGTCAAACGTGATGTCGATACCGCGGGGCAGACGATGTTCCTGCTCAATGTGGGCGAGCTGCTCGAGGACTACACCCGCGCCATGAGCGAAAACGAGCTCATCAACTCGCTGCTCGATGTGCCCGACAAGGCGCAAAAGGTCGTCGGCGACACCGAGGTGAGCGTTGCCGCCACCGAGCTTGAGCCCGGCGACTTGGTCGCCGTTCGCACCGGCATGTCCATCTGCATCGACGGTGTGGTTGAGCAGGGGAGCGCCATGGTTAACCAGGCGACCCTGACCGGCGAGCCGCTTGCCGTCGAGCGCAGCGCAGGCGACGATGTGTTCGCCGGCACCGTCGTGGAAGACGGCAGCATCTTGGTGCGTGTGCGCGCCAACACGGCTCAGACCAAGCTGCGCTCGATCGTCTCGCTCGTGCAGGCGGCCGACTCGCTCAAGTCCGAGGGCCAGTCGCACATGGAAGACCTCGCCAACAAGATCGTCCCGTGGAACTTCCTGCTCGCGGGCCTGGTTGCGCTCACCACGCGTAGCCTCATCAAGACCTCGGCGGCGCTGATGGTCGACTACTCGTGCGCACTCAAGCTCACGGGTTCCGTCGCCGTCATGACCGCTATGAGCGATGCTGCCAAGATGGGCGTGATGGTCAAGGGCGCCAAGTACTTTGAGTCGTTTGCCAAGGCCGATACCATTGTCTTTGATAAGACCGGCACGCTGACCGAGGCGCAGCCGCGCCTGGCTTGCGTGCTGACGACCGATGGCTGGAGTGAGGACGAGGTTCTGCGCCTTTCCGCCTGCTTAGAGGAGCATTTCCCGCATCCAGTGGCACGCGCCGTGGTCAATGCGGCACGCGAGCGCGAGCTCGAGCATCGCGAGCGCCACGCCGCCGTCGAGTACATCGTGGCGCACGGCATCGCTTCGTCCATTGAAGGGCGTCGCGCCATCATCGGTTCCGCGCACTTTGTATTCGAGGATGAGGGCGCACAGCTCGAATCCGACATCAAGGAGCGCATCGAGTCTCAGATGCAGGGGCTGTCGTCGCTGTACCTGGCGGTCGACGGCACGGTCGTGGGCGTGCTTGGTATCGAGGACCCGCTTAAGTCCGGAGTGCGCGAGGCCATCGCCGACCTGCATGCGCTGGGCGTCAAGCATGTCGTTATGCTTACGGGCGATTCGGAGCGCACGGCCGAGCGCATTGCGCGCGAGGCGGGTGTCGACGAGTTTAAGGCCGAACTGCTGCCCGAGGACAAGTACGCCTATGTGGAGCGCATTAAGAGCGAGGGGCGCCATGTTGCCATGGTGGGCGACGGCGTCAACGACTCACCGGCGCTCGGCTTGGCTGACGTGGGTCTGGCCATGGGTGGCGGAAGCGACATCGCCAAGGAGGTCGCCGATATCATCCTGACCGATACGGATCTTGCCGCGATCGTGCGTCTGCGCCGCATGAGCCAGGGCCTCGTTGATCGTCTGACGAGCTCCTATTCTAAGGTGATGCTCACCAACTCGGCGCTCCTGGCACTGGGCATTACCGGCGCGATTACCCCGCAAGCGTCATCGCTGCTGCACAACGGCTCGACGATTGCGTACAGCTTGGGCAACGCGAAAGCGTATCTGCGTTAGCAGACGCGTTCGCCCACGTTATCTGGCCTGCGCCCAGACGGCATCGGTGTCGTCCGGGCGCAGGCCTTTTGCATTTGACCATTTGCTAGCTTCTCTATATAGTGTTGCTAGCGATGCTAGCAATTGAAGGGAGCGGGATCAACGTGGGTGCTGTTAGCGGCATGGCGCAGGTGAACGTTCGCGTAGATCGCCAGGTCAAGAATCGTGCCGAGGAGGTGCTGCGGCTTTCGGGCGCCTCACTGCCCGAGCT
>CALGKS010000119.1 GCA_937930475.1 uncultured Collinsella sp.
GGAGGCCGAGAAATACGGGTCGAGCGTGAGTCCCGTGCGGGAGCGCACCAGTTCTTCTGCGCCCTGCTCGACCAGCTCGTCGATCAGAGGCGCGGTGCGACGGCATTGCCACACGATGGCGTTATAGATGGGCTGGCCGCTTATGCGGTCCCACACTACCGTGGTCTCGCGCTGGTTGGAGATACCGATGGCGGCAATGCGGTCAGAATGGATGCCGCTCTTAAACTGAACCTCCATCATCACGCCAATCTGGCTGGCAAGCACCTCCGTGGGATCCTGCTCCACCCAGCCGGGGCGCGGGAAGCTGGTTTTGACGCTACGACGCGCCTGCGCGACGATGCATCCGTACTCGTCGACGATGGTCGCAAGTACCGAGGTGGTGCCGCAGTCGAGCGCCATGATGTAGGAACCGCCAAAGTTAAACGAGGCATCTTCCATGCCCAGGCTGCCCAGATTCAACGACATCGCTTACACCTTTCTATTGCATCGGGTCGGACAGGACCCGTTCGATCTCTGATGCGGGAAGTGCGCCTTGGCGCAGGATCTGGAGCTCGCCGTGCTGAAACGACACGATGGTTGAGGCGTCGCGACACGGGGTCTCACCGGCGTCGACGGCCACATCGACCCCCTCCAGGATGCGCTCCTCCACCGTAACAAAACTTGCCGGCGCGGGCGCGCCATGCGTGTTAGCGCTGGTGCAGGCAAGAGGGCTGCCGCAGGCGCGGATGAGCGCTTGCACCACGGGCGAGGCCGAAGCGCGAAGTGCCACGGTGTCGTCGGCGGCGCGCATAAAGGTCGGCACGCAGGGGGCCGCCTTGACCACGATAGTCAGGGCGCCCGGCCAGCATCGTCGGGCAAGCACGCGGGCCTCTTCCGGGATATCCACGCCATAGCGGTCGAGTGCCTCGGCATCATCGACCAGCCAGGCAACCGTTTGGGTAAGCTCGCGCTGCTTGAGGGTAAAGATACGACGATAGCCGGTGCCGAGTGCGGGGACCGCGGCGCCGTTGACGGTGGCCTGCGGATCGCGCGGCCACGGCAGAGGTTCACTTGTATCTTGTGGAACGGCATCCGAGAAGGCGTTGACCGCCACGGCGACACCGTAGACCGTCTCGGTTGGAATAAGCGCCAGGCCGCCGCGACCGAGTAGCTCGGCCGTGCGCTCGACTGCAAGCCGATGCGGCTCGCGCGCTCCCTCGTATACCCGATAGACCGTCTGCATGTGTATGCCAGCCCCTTACGCTCTGGTGCAAGTTTGTTTACTGTGGGGCATTCTCGCACGAAACGTTCAACCTATTTGCCCAGAGCGCATGTTGGTTTGGTGAGCGGCTCTAGTAGTCGGTGAAAGTGAGGGGGGGTTAATTGAAGATTTTTAGCGCGCAAGCGTAACGGTACGATCGGGAAACTCGATGCTTGCAACCAGTTTTCCGCCGAGGCTCTCTGCGTACCTGCTCAGCGTGTCAAGCCTCATCGAACCCAATTCCCCACGCTCGAGCTCGGATACGCGTTTTTGAGAAACGCCCATCGATTGGGCGACCGACGCCTGTGTTAGGTCTTTTAGCCTGCGAATCTGAGCAAGCTTATAGGCTTCGATACGATCGCGAGTCCTCTCCTGCTCGGCGGTAATGGAGTCGCGTGTTATCCCGCGAGATTCCATATACTCATGCAGTTCCATCTCGATCGAGCCTCCTTACGTGGCGACGGTATATTTGCTCGGCCTTTGGAATGTTGATCGCATACCAGCCGTTCCATTTTGCCCTTGACGATCCCGCTCGCGACTTATCACCCGCCAATAGCAATACCGCCTGGCGCTTGGGGTCAAAGGCGAAGAGGATGCGGATCACCTGCCCACCACATGAAGTCACTCTCAGCTCCTTTAAATGATGAAGCTTCGAGCCCTTGACACGGTCAACCAGTGGACGACCAAGGCTGGGACCTTCCTTCTCGAGCACCAAAAGGTCTGCATAAATCTGCTTCAGCGTAGCTTCATCCTGCTCATCAAGCCAAGGTTCAATGTAATCAAGCACGATACGGTACCGATGCAGCTGATTTGACATACCTTTCTCCTTCTATAATAGAAGTTTTACGGTATATTGCAAGAGCAAACTTGAGCAAATGTATATTAGTTCAGCTTAAATACGCTGCTTGGGCTCGGTGACGATGGCTCGGACAATGCGGGGGCGATCGGTGAGGTCGTGGACGATGCGCACGTCCGACAGACCCGCTTGGCGGCAGAGCTCGGCCGCAGCGTCGAGCGCGCCCTCGTAGAGCTCGCAGGCAAACAGGCCGCCGGCGCGCAACATGTAGGGCGCCGCGTTGAGCAGACGGCGGAAGATATCGAGGCCGTCGGCACCGCCCTCGAGCGCCAGATCGGGCTCAAAGTCCTTGACCTCGTGCGGCAGCGAGCGCATGACATCGGTGGGGATGTAGGGCGGGTTGGAGACGAGTACGTCAAAGGTGCCCCACTCTTCACGGGGAATGGAGCTCACCAGGTTCGTGAGGCTGAAGGCGACCTCGTCGGACGTGAGGCCAAGCGCATCGCGGTTTTTGGTAGCAAGGTCGATGGCGCGCGGCTCGATATCGGTAGCAGTGCAGGTGACGTGGCCGCGACGCTCCCAGGCGATCGAGAGCGAGATACAGCCCGTGCCGCAGCCGACCTCGAGAACGCGGGCAGTGCGGGGCTCGGCTGGGGCAGGCGCAGCGGCATCCTGAGCTGAAACCGTCTCCTGGTCGGCGCCCTCGATGGCGATGTCGTATTCGTCGAGCTCGGGCTCGGCGGCTTTTGCGGCTTCGGCTTCTGCTGCTTGCGCGGCGGCTTCCTCGGCCTCGCGATCGGCAAGCTCCTCGGCATAGGCGCGGCTACCGAGCACGTCGCTACCCAGCGCAGCCTCATCGGCGGCCGTCAGGTTGGCAGCACGGCGCTCGGCGGTCGCGCGTTCGTCGGCCAGCGCCGCCTCAGCTTTGCGGGCCTGCTCGACCTCATCGTTCCAAGGCAGCTCAACACGCTGACGGGCAGCGGCCTCGGGGCTCAGCACCTCGGTATCCAGATAGTTCAGGACTTCTTCGACGAGCATCTCGGTCTCGGGGCGCGGGATGAGCACGCCGGGGGCGCACGCGACGTCGATCATGCGAAACTGCGTGCTGCCCGTGATGTATTGCAGCGGCTCGCCCTTAGCGCGGCGGACAACGGCCGCATGCATGGTCTCGAGCTGGGCCGCGTTAAGCGTCTCGTCCATACGCATATATAGGTCAATGCGCGCCAGGCCCGTGGCGGCGCACAGCAGCCACTCGGCAGAAAGACGGGGGTGCTCCTCGCCGCGCTCGGCCAGGTACTCCTTGGTCCACTCGAGACAACGCTTGATGGTCCAAATCTCGTTTGCCATGGGGCCCTCCCCTCTTAAGCGCCGGACGGCGCGCGAATGTCGGAGCAGATTGTAAGCGAGGCCAGCGCTTGGCAAGGGGCGATTGAAGGCGATTATCGAGAATCAGCCCAGAATTTTGTACCGAGCTCGCTCAAAGTGTTCGTTCGTCGACGTCTAGATTTGCATTCGTCAAGCTTTTGGCAAGGTTGCCCCAAAACTGACCAATATCTAACCAAGAACTTGCCACATCGCTTGACGCACGACCCATCAAAAATCGCTCCGCGACTTCTTGAACGATATTTTGAGCAATATTTTCGATAGCGGACTTATGCCGTCAATTACCTTAAGCAGGTAAGCAGCTCAAATGACATCACAGCCGACTGAATAAAATATCAAGGCAATGTCACCAATGACTCCCTACGGATCATTTGACAACCAAGGAAACGCCGATGTTTTGGCAATGTCAGCGAGCGACGTCCAGAGCGAACAAGTTGGCATGAAAAAGGCAAGGCATAGACC
>CALGKS010000120.1 GCA_937930475.1 uncultured Collinsella sp.
AACGAGATCAATGCCATGATTGTGGTTGAGTTGCTGGCCAGGCGGGGTGCCGCGGTCGACCGTGCCGAAAACGGCCAGGCGGTCGTCGACCGATTCCGAAGCATGCCCGCGGGCACGTACGACGCAATCCTCATGGATATCCAGATGCCCGTGCTCAACGGTTGGGGAGCGACAGAGCAAATTCGAACCCTCGAGCGCGAGGATGCCGCCGCTATTCCCATCATCGCGCTTTCGGCCAACGACTACACCGAGGATGTGGAGCGCTCGCGAAAGGCGGGCATGAACGGACACGTGGGTAAGCCCATCGACCTGAATGTTTTGAAAGCACAGCTGGCGGCCGCGACGGCCGAGGCAGCTTATCGAGGAAATGAGTAACCGTGATCGTCGAACAGTCCAACAGCATCATCAACGAAGTAAGCCGTGCCCTGCTGGGCAAGCGCGATGTAGTCGAGAAGGCTTTGATGGCCATCTACGCTGGCGGCCATATCCTGCTCGAGGATGTGCCCGGCACTGGCAAGACCACGCTGGCGCTGGCACTGTCCCGTGCGCTGGGCCTGGACTTTAAGCGCGTGCAGTTTACGCCCGACACGCTGCCCTCGGACATTACGGGCTTTACGATGTACGACCGCGATGCCGGCACGTTTCGCTTTGTGTGGGGTGCCGTTAACTGCAATATGCTCTTGGGCGACGAGATCAACCGCACCAGCGCAAAGACGCAGTCGGCGCTGCTCGAGGTTATGGAAGAGCGCGCCGTGACCATCGATGGCCAGACGCATCCGGTACCGCGTCCCTTTGTGTGCGTGGCGACCGAGAACCCGGTGGGTTCGGCGGGAACGCAGCCTCTGCCCGATAGCCAGCTCGACCGCTTTATGGTTCGCCTGTCCGTGGGCTATCCGTCGCGCCAGGACCAGATCGATATCCTCAAGGCCCGCCGTTACGCCAACCCGCTCGACGATATTAAGCCCATGGTTGCCCGCGATGACTTGCTCGATATCCAAAACTACCTGGGCAACGTGCAAGTCGCCGATACGGTGCTGGACTATATCGTTCGCCTGTGCGAGGCGACTCGTGAGGACACGCTGGTGGAGCTGGGCGTGAGCCCCCGCGGCGTTATCGCCCTTACCCGTATGGCGCGTGCCTGCGCGCTCATTCGCGAGCGCGACTACGTGGTGCCCGAGGACGTGCGCGAGGTCTTTACATCCGTCTGCGCCCATCGCCTTGTTTTGCGCCCCCAGGCCCGAATCGAGTCGATTGCCGCCGAGGATGTTCTCGACCGTATTCTGGCTGCCGTTCCCGCTCCGTCCATGGGCCAGGTTCGCGGTCGCTCCTAGCGACGCGTAGCTGCCCGCGCCTGCTATATCGCCCATGATTATCAACAAGATCACTTATATCGTATCCGTCGTGCTCCTGCTCGTCGTGTTTGTGCTTACCGCCAATGCGGCCGCACTCGCGGCGGCATTGGCATTGATAGCCATGCCCGTCATTACGGTGGTTGCATGCCGCGCGAGCGCGGCCTCGCTCAAGATTGGCTTTGAGCTTCCCCGTTCATGCGTTGTGGACTCGCCGCTGGTGCTTCGTATGACGCTTGACCGCCCCGCGCTGTTTCGTGGCCGCGTGGAGCTGGTGTTCTCGGTGCGCAACCTGCTGACTGGGGTGTTGACGACCTATCCGGTCAGCTTGGCGCCTGCCGCCAGTAGGCCGGCTGAGTTTAACCTTGAGCTTGATTCGTCGATTTGCGGCGCGCGCGTCATTGCACTCGATACCGCACGCCTTGTCGACGAGATGGGCTTTACCTCGCTTGCGCTCGACGGCGTTTCGTACCGCGAGACCTTTACCGTGTATCCCCAGGTGGTTGATATTCAGGTTGATCCTCGCCAGAGTACATCGGCCAGTCTTGAGGGCGTCAGCTATGACCCCCATCGCAGCGGCCAGGATCCCTCCGAGGTCTTTGATCTGCGCTCGTATCGCGAAGGCGATTCGGTCAGATCGATTCACTGGAAGCTGTCGACGCGTTTTGACGATGTGCTGGTGCGAGAGGCCTCTCGTCCGCAAGATCATGCCATTGCGATTCTGTTTGGGATATTCGCGCGCGATTTTGAGGTATCTGAGCGGCCCCAGGTGCTGTCCGCCGCGCTGGGCCTTACCGCATCGGTGAGCCTGTCGCTCATGCGTCTTGGCTACCACCATGTGGTAGTGGCGACAGGAGGCGGCGCTTTGACTGCATATCCGGTCGACAACCGCCGCGGATTCAACGAGATGCTCGATGCCCTTGTTTCGACTCCGCTTGCGCTGGATTATCCCACGTCGTATGAGCGGTATTCGAAGATTGTGGCAAGCAGGGGTATTAGCAAAACCGTGCTGGTGACAGCCGGTGCTGATGATGCCGCTTTTATTGATATGGGTAAAATGGCTGACCTGTCAGTGCTCCATGTGTCGGATTCTGTTGAGTCGTATAGCGTCGAGCGTGGCCCCAGCTACCTCATCACCCATTGTTCCGCCTCAATGGATCCTGCTCGCATAAAGAGCCTGGAGGTCTAGCATGAACTTTGGGACTCTCACCTCGGCAGAGGGCATCGGCTCCAGCCACCGCATCGTCGACGTCTTCCTGTCAGTCGTTCCGACGGTTCTGCTTGCCGCGGCGTTTTCCTGTGCGATCGGTAATTGTTTTAGCGCTGCCTGTTTGGGAATGTTGCTGACGGTAAGCGTCATTACATCTGTTGTGATGAGCGCCATGGGCGTTTTGCTTGCTTCGAGGCAACCGTCCCGTACCGTGGCGATAATCGTTGTGTCCGCGACGCTCATCTGCATGTTGATGCTCCCGCCGGCGCGCGCGGGCTTCTATGCGTTCATTAACGTTGTCATCGCCCACCTCAATTCGATATTCGGCTTGTACCTTCCGCTTGTCGCCGGTGCTGGCTTGCTGTGCGAATCGATGGTGTTTTCCCTGCTGGGCGGCCTGTTTGCTGGCTCGTGCAGCTGGCTGTTTGCAAGTTTGAGCGTTTCATGGCCCACGCTTTTAGTCGTCGTTGTCTGCGGTGTCGAATCCATGGTGCTGCAGCTTGGCGATTCCGCGGTAGCGATGGCACTGGGCGTAGCAGGATGGTTGGTCCAGTGCCGCGCGTATGAGCTGCGGGGCTCTACCGTTCGGCTGGCCCAGGTTGTTGTCGGACTCGGTGGTCTTTGCGCCGCCTGCGGCGTTCTTTTTTCGCTGACGTCTGCTTTCGTACAGCCTATTCCTGCGTTGTCCGCCATGTCTTCGGCGGTTGTCGGCGCCATCGAGGAGTTCCGATTTGGTAGCGATACGTTGCCCGAGGGCGACCTTTCCCAGGCGTCGGATATGAACGAGGGCACGACCACCACGCTGTCGCTAACGACGGACGGGACGCTTGGCGACGACCTGCTCCTGAAGGGCTTTGTGGGCAGTACGTTTGACGGCACCTCTTGGCATCGCGGGGATTGGGTGTCCTATGAGGGCGAATGGTCTGGTGTGCGCGAATGGATGCGGAAGAATGGCCTGACGGTCGCCGAGCAGCGTGCGGCATTTGATACCGTGGCGGAGCACGAGGGTAAAGACGTCGTCGAGACGACAAGGATCTCGGTCAACGCTTCGGGCGCCAACCGTCGATACGCCTATGCGCCTTATACGCTGCGCTCGCTGAGCGGTGTCGATGCATCGCTCACGAGTTCTACGATTACGTGCACCGGCTTGATGCCCTCGGCGACCTATGCGGTTGTCATGGACGATGTGCCCGCGGCGAGCGCTATTACTGATTCGACGTGGCTGGCATCGTCGGAGAGTGTTTATGCAAAGAGCGAGCGGGTGTATGCCTCGTTTGTTCGCGAGCATTATCTGGATATAGACGATGACGAGCGCAGCGCAGTCGAGGAGTACCTGTTCGCGAGCGATAACTGGGATGCGAACGCGAATGTATCGGACGCGGCGGTCATCAGCCGTGTGCGCACCATGCTATCCACGCTTGCAAGCGATACGGATTGTCCGCCGGCATATACCGGAAGCGCGGCGTTTGCCAAGTGGTTTTTGGGTACGGCCCACGAGGGTAATTCGGCCTATTTTGCCACGGTGGCAACGCTTGCGTTTAGGTCGCAGGGGATTCCGGCGCGCTATGTCGAGGGGTATCGGGCTTCGGATGAACGGGTCGCCCGCGCATATCATTCCGGCAGCACGCTTTACTTGACGGCAGCCGATGCCCATGCCTGGACCGAGGTGTACCTGGATGGTCAGGGTTGGACCCCTGTCGAGGTCACGCCTGGATATTACAGCCAAACGCTCGATGCGGACAAGATCGTTGACGTGGGCGAGGCGTGGAGTAACGGCGCCGATGATTCGACACTCGACGTGGGCGCGGTTGCCGGCAGGGCCCAGAAAAAGCGCGATAAGGCTGCGGTTAACGAGCGCAAGGCGTCTGTCGCGGTAAAGGCGGGTGCCGCCGCGCTTATCTTTGTCGCCTTGGTGTCGCTTGCCCTGCTTGGCCGCATGCTTGTGGTGCGCCATCGACGCGCGTGGGATCTTTCGAATGACAATCAGGACATTTGCATCCCGGCGCTCTATAGCTACTTGGTGCTCGTGATGGAGCAGAGCGGAGTTGCGGCTTTTGACGAGACCAAGCCACTCGAATGTCTCGATTCCTTTGCCGAAGCATTCCCCGCGGTCGATCCTTGGGAGTATCGTCGAGTCATTCGGCTCTACCAGGCCTATGTCTTTGGCGGGCACGCGCTTAAACCCAACGAGCTGCGTACCCTTCGCCGTTTTTCCGAACGCCTGCATCAAAACATGCCGGCGCCAAAGAATGTAATTGAACGCTTCCGCCGCTGCGTGCTGCATGCGTTGTAGAGGGAGTAGGTCTACGTGATATCTAAGAAGTTTCAGCATATG
The DNA here is from genome assembly GCA_937930475.1 of uncultured Collinsella sp. Classification (GTDB taxonomy): domain Bacteria; phylum Actinomycetota; class Coriobacteriia; order Coriobacteriales; family Coriobacteriaceae; genus Collinsella. The sequence goes on from CALGKS010000120.1 coordinate 4,895, forward strand.
GCCTCGCGTAAAAGCGCTGCCAGCGCACGACTTAAAAAGCCCCAGAGTGAGCGCTTGCAGGGTACCGGCGAGCGCGTTGTCGATAACGTTGCGCGCCGCATCGTGCTGCCCTCCGCCTCGCGCATGGTGGCCGTTGCCGCCTCGGTGGCGGCGGTCGGCGCATTGGGCGTGGGCGCGTTTGAGCTGGCGCAAAATGGCCTGAACTTTGACCCCTCGTCCTATATTGCGACCTACGCCCATGGTGATGCGGCGTCTGATGAGGCTTATCGAATCAGTTCGACCTCGACCGATGCCGAGGCGAATCGTCACGACGACCAGAGCGACAATAAAGATACGAGTGCCCGCGAACAGGAGGCCTCGCTTGCCGATGTGCCGACGCAAGCAAATCTGACAAGTCAAAGCGGAACGACTGCCTATAACGTTACCGGCAACGCCGATGGCTCCGGTGTGACGGTTGCAGGAGGCGCGGGCGGAAACGGGACGGGTGGCAGTGCGTCTGCTGGTGGCGTTCTTGGCCCTGTTATCAACGCTGGCGGCGGCGCGGGCGGCAACAGCGGCGCCGGCGGCAACGGCGGTTCCGGCACCGGTGGCGGCTCGACCAACTCGACAGCGAATTCCTATAAGTATCTACTGCAGGATCCCACGCCCCAAAAAAGCGCACCCATGGGTGACACGACGTTTTTTACGCAGTTTAGCGGCGGCGCCGGTGTGATCGATCCGAGCAAGGTGGAAATCGCTCCCAAGGAGGATGCAATCTACGACGGTCAGGTGCTCGACGCCTGGACGCTGTTTTGCGCCATGGATGTGCACTGGAGCGATGACATCGGTCTCTATTACCTTGCCTGTAGCAAGGATGAATTCGCCACGTTCCCGTACTTCCGCATCAACTCATGGACCAATACTGCCGGGGAGCAGAATCCGGCGCTTTGCTCAGGCCAGCCGCTAACGGTGAGCGTCTCGCTGCGCCTATCGCAGGATGCGGCGTGGGCGACCCGTACCGTTACCATCCAACCGGCTCAGTCGTGCCTGTTTGTGGTCGGCCAGCCCGATTCGACGGGTCAGCGTAACGTGATTTGGAGCACGCTGAGCTCTAAGGAGAACTTGCTGAGCGTCAATACGCAAGAAGCCTTTATGAAGCAGGCGGGCCACGTCGATTCGGACGGCTATCTCAATGCTCTGCTACTGGGATGGCGCGAGAATGAGACGCCCGTCCCGTATTTCTACACACTGACGCCCGGTCGCCATGTGGTGGTTCCCGGCGATGTCGTGTCCATCGACCCCGCCTACAAGGTGCGCTTTCAGGGCTATGCTCTCGACGATGGCTATCGCTTCGACGATGATCCGACCAGCCCCAATAGCTCGCGCCTGCAGACGCTCGTTGACGTGGACGAGTCGGTCGTGTCGGTTGATGGCAATGTCGAGACCTTGAGTGTTCCGCAGGGCGTGCAGGCAGTCGATGCCTATACCGACAGTCGTCAACGTGAGGGCTTTACTTGGCAGATCAACAATCTAGAGTTGCCGTCCTCGGTGTACTACGTCAACGTCGATGCGGGTTTTCAAGTGCTCGATGCCTATCGTGTGGCATCCGACAACCCCGTTTACGCTGCAACGGATGACGGCATTTTGACCTCTCATGACGGTAAAGAATACCTGGGCATTCCGTACAATACGCGCGCGCTCGATGTTCCCGCTGACATTACCAATGTTGTCGTGCCCGACCGCAATAGGCTGGATCGTATTGTTCTGCACGCGTCCGAAAAGGTCGAGCTGCCTCAGATCGATGTGGGCGAGCTACGGGACTGCACCCTTGTGGTTGACGATGACATCCTGCTCGATTTTATTGCCGAACATGCGGAAGAGTTGGAGAATGCCCACGGCGTCTATGTGTCGCCTGCGAGTAATCCCGACGTACAGCTTATGTACTCTCAAGGTCTTATGTACAGTCTGGATTCGGAGCTCGAAAGCGATTTGTACTACGTGCTCGATACGGGCTCCAACATCGCGCTGGTGCAGATTTCCAACAACATCATGAAGGGTGCCTTTGCGGGCAACACCTCGGTCGATACGTTGGTGCTCATGCCGCGGTTTGGCGACGATATTACGCTTGAGGATGGCTGTCTTGCGGGCGGTTCCGTACAAACCATCGTGTGTGCTACGGACGAGCAAGTTGCCTATGTTGAACAACATAAGGCCGCCGCTGGTGCACCCAATGCGCGCGTTATTAAGATGAGCCTGTCGCAGGAGGGATACCTGTATTACGACAACGATGGCGAGACGATCCTGCTGTCTGCCGTGGGCGATGAGGACGGCAATTTGCCTGCGACCTTTGATGGCACCTTGCATACGGATGATGGCGAGCAGCTTGCGGTGGATGCTATCGCGCCGTATGCCTTCTCGGGCGATGCAAAGCTCATGTTTGTCAATCTGGGCGAGAGCACAAGCGAGATCGGCCGCAGTGCGTTCGAGAACTGCGAGAACCTGCAGGGCGTGTTTATCGGTACGTCCGATAGCATCGAGGTCGGCGCCGACGCCTTTAAGGGCTGCACGGGCCTGGGCTTTGTGGCATCGCGTGCCAAAAAGGGTGTCTTTGCGACGACTGAGAATCCTAACCCGGCCGGCTGCACCTGGTATGCGCCCGATGGCGAGGTTCAGGGCTATGACAGCCGCTTTGTCACCATTAACGGTATCTACGATTTTGACTGCGATGCGCAGAGCGATGACGCAGTCCTGCTCTACGGTTACTACGGTGATGACGAGAAGGGCAAGCCCAGCATCTTGCTCGGTGCGCCCTCGGTGCTCAGCGGCACGATTGAGCTACTGCCGAGCACGGTTGAGATCTTTGGCGGCTATTCCTCGTCCGGCACCAGAGACCTGCCCGGTGCGTTTGAGGGAACCGGTGGCGTGTGGGATATCGATTGGTCTTCGGCTCTCAATCTGGCATATATCGATCGCTATGCCTTTAGGAATTCCGGTATCGCTGGCGACCTGAACATCGATCTACCCGACAACGATATAGTGGTTGGCGTATCGGCGTTTGATGGCTGCACGAATTTGACGTCCGCGTCGCTCCATGTGGCTACCCTCGATATCAACGACCAGGCGTTCGCCAATTGCTTGAGGCTCACGAGTGCATCGTTCGTGGCGGACGGCAATGGCGACTACGATAAGGCTACGGGCTTGGGCTCTCAGAATTATTTGGCGTCCTCGGTGTTTGGCAGTGATGCTAACTTTACGAGCCTGACGGTCGGCGCCGGCATTGCGACGCTGGGCTATCCGTCGCCGGGTGTGGGTTTCTTTTTTGATGGCGCAACCGATGTTGAGGAGGAGGCCAGCCGCATTCGCCTGTCGGTGCCGAGCGGCATGGAACAGGACTACCTGAACGCCTGGGTCTACGGCTTTATTGGCTACGACGACTACGATACCTACTACGACGAGGTCTATTTTGGCATGCTCATGGACTCCCTCATGGGAGAGGGGCCGGAGCCGACGACAGAGAATGTTCGCGCCAAGATGGCCGAGAACTTGCTGGAGCCCGAGAATCGCCTGCGTACCATGATGGGGCTGCCGCTGGTCGAAGCATCCACGGTCATCAAAACGGATGACGACGCGTCCGAAAGCGATGAATGGAACATCAAGGATAACGGCGACGGTACCGCCACGTTGGTCTCGGCGCCGTCCAATATCGAGAAGGTCGACTTGGCAAGCATGCTTACGTGCCCGACCGTGATTGCCTCGAACGCCTTTTCGCGCTGCTCGAATTTGAGCGAGATCGTGCTGTGCGATCAGGTCGCCGGCATCCAGAGCGGTGCGTTTATGGGCTGCGGCGATACTGCGGTGACGGTGCCTGCCGGCTGCCCGTTGCCGATACTATTGGGTGGCATGGAGAGCATGCCATTCTCGTTTGGCGGCAGCGTGACGCTTAATGTTGCCGAGGCGGACCGCGAAGCTCTCCTTGGGACCTGGTCACGCCAGATGGTCGGGGTCTTCGGTGGCGATGACGAAGAGAACTACGTATGGAGCAAGTGGTTTGGCAATGTCGATATGGACACCTTTACGTCTCCGACCTTCGACGTGCTCAACAAGGCTGTCAACGGGCCCATCATGGAGTGCGAGAATCGCCTGCGCGCGATGATGGGCATGGAGGCCATTGGCGATATCGGTGAGCTGTCCAATCCCATTGATATCAATAAGTATCCCGATTGTTGGATTGCAGACTAAACGGATTACGAGCTCAGGCAGCCCCAGGTAATGGGGCTGCTGCCGTTTTGCTCGAGCAGGTGGTTGGCAGCCGAGAAGGGGCGCGACCCCATAAAAGCAGGGAGTTCCGCCGTGGCCCGGTTGGCCGAAAGCGGCGAGGGGTGCGTGGATGCCAGGCAGAACTTGCTGGTCGCCTCGCCCGCACCAGTTGCGGCGAGCTTGCCTTCGACCATCTGCTGGGCAAAGCGGCCCCATGCCAAAAAGACCACGGGCTGCGGCAGCAGGCAGCAGCGCTCGATGATGTAGTCGGTTAAGATGCTCCAGCCTAGCTTGGCGTGCGAGTTGGCGGCGTGTTCGCGCACGGTGAGCGTGGTGTTAAGGAGCAAGACGCCCTGCTGCGCCCATGGCGTTAGGTCGCCCGTGGCGGGAATGGGGAAGCCAAGATCGGCATTGAGTTCCTTATAGATGTTGCGCAGGCTCGGCGGCAGCTTGGTTTGTGTCGCGGGAACCGAGAACGATAACCCCATGGCTTGGTTGGGCCCGTGATAAGGGTCTTGGCCCAAGATGACGACCTTGACTTGGTCCGCCGGCGTGTAAGCGAGCGCGTTGAGGATGTCATCTTGTGCTGGGTAGATCGTCTGCTCGGCACGCAAAAGGGCGATGCGCTCGAGCAGCTGGTTCGTGGTGTCACGTACCGGCTGCGGCGCATCGCCCAACCAAGTTGCTATGTTGCGGTCGCGTGTTGCGGTGTCCATGGGGCTCCTTTACGGCAGATGCTTTGCTGGCATCTATTGTAAGGGCGTCCGGAGGCCTTTGCGTTGCGACTGCGCTTTGGGTAGGGATTAGGAAACGCGTTCGGGTGCTCCGGCCATGCGAGCGTGGCCGTGTGCACGAAGGCGCGGAAGCTCGACCGTTGCCACCATGACGCCGGTGAGGATGAGGGCTGCGCCAAAGAAGGCGATGGGGCTCAGAACCTCGCCAACCAGGAAGAACGAGAAGACGGCGGAGCAGACCGGCTCGAGCGAGAAGGCAAAGCCTGTGGTCTCGGCGGGCACGTGAGGCTGCACGAGCGTCTGCGTGATAAAGCCGTAGGCAGAGCAGATGAGCGCGAGGGCAACAACGACCACGATCTCGCCGGGCGTGCTGGGGAGCGTGAAGCCACCAAAGACAAATGCGGCGATGCCCGAGAACAGGCCGCCGAAGCCCAGCTGCCAAACACCCAGGGACAGCGGGTCGACTTCTTCGACAAAACGCTTGGCAACAATGATATGGCCGGCATAGACAAAGGCGGAGAACAGCATAATGATCGCGCCGGGGTTGAGGCTGGTAAAGTCGGCGCCCGAGAGCAGCAACATGCCGCAGGTGACGATGGCGGTGCCGACGAGTACCTTGCGCTCCGGGGCACGACGCAGCAGGGCGGCATTGGCAAACGGCACGATCACGACCGTCAGGCTCTGCAAAAAGCCGGCGGTGGAGGCAGAGGTGAGGCTGGAGCCCAGGCACATGCAGGTGAGCTCGGTTGCCATGATGGCGCCGATAATGGCGGCGCGGACCATGAGGTCGCGGTTGATGCGGAACGCGTGCTTGTGGAAGAGCAGCAGACAGGCCGCGAAGGCGATGAGGCAACGCAGCGCGACGATGCTCGTGGCGTTCATGCTGTCCATGCCGATCTTCATGAGGGGGTACGAAAAGCCCCATGCGACGGGAACGGAAAATGAGAGCGCGATTGCTTTTTTGCGATCCATGGGACTCCTTTTGTTACAGAACGGTTTCGCAAAAAGGATTCTGCTCCCAGATATGGATGTAGTAAAGCGAATGTATCTTCAGTATGATTAAG